>NZ_JACNDE010000010.1:0-192720 GCF_017351415.1 Pseudomonas sp. FW305-25
TTGGCGGTGAAGCGCTGAATGCCGAGCCCTGCGCTCTTGCGGCTGATGCTGCGAATCGCGCTCAACAGCTGCGTCAGGTTCGCCTCGCTGGGCGTCAGGTCGGCCGCCGTGATCACGGCCAGCAGTTCCTGGGTCACCCCATTGCCCCAGTCCGCCGGAATCAGCGAACCCGGGGTGCCGGTCAGCGGGTTCTCATCGACGAACCTGCCGTTGACCAACCCGGCACTGGGCACACTCTTCGGATAATCCATCGGTCTATCCCCTAGTCATAATTGATATGCACCCGCGTATGGGCCGGCGCGCTGCGGTGGATCTGGCATTCCAGGGCCGAGCCTGGGTTCATGCCGAAACGTTCGCCCCAGTAGCTGGCGTTGAAACGGCGGCCCAGGTGCAGTCGTCCACCGGTGTTGAGCGTCCACATGAATTGCGCCTGCCAGGTGCCGAAATGCGCTTCACCAAACCGTGCGCGGCCCATGCGCGGGGCTTCGAGCTCGGTGATGGTGGCGTTCGGATAACCCTGGCTGCGGGCGATCTCGACGTAGTAGGCGAGCGCCTGGCTGCCGACAGCCAGCAGCCGTCGGCGCACGGCCAGGCGGCGGTCGTCGAACAGTGGGGTCGCACCCAGGCAGGGGTCGGGCAGGTTCATCACCCGCTCCCAATCCGGCACCAGCTCGCTGGCGCCCGCCGGGTCCATTTCGTTGAGCAGGTCGGCAGCGCGGGCGTCGAGGCGGGCCAGTTCCTGGGAGACGCCTTCGAGCACCTCCTCGAGTTCCGGCACCCGCTCCGGGTCCCAGGCCGGACCGCTGGGCAGCAGGCTGCGCAGCTGGCTCTGGTATTGCGCGGCGGTTCTTACTCCAGCCATATGCAACCTCCGAACGTCAGCAACTGGTTACTGGCGGCGGGAACATCCGCGGCCGGTACGCTGAGCCGGTGATCGTTCTCGCCGGCGGCACTGCTGATGGCCTCGCGGATATGGCTGATCAACAAGGTGTCGCCCAGGCCGGCCTCGCGGTTGTGCAGGTCGCGCAACTGGGCCTCGACCGCCGCGCGTACCGCGCTGGTGTCCGGAGACAAGCGCAGGCTGTAGGTCACGGGCGACTGCTGCGGCGCCAGCACATGCAACTCGGCCGTCACCGGACGCAAGGGTTCGATGTAGGTCTTTACCTCCGCCAGTTGCTCGGCGTTCGGGATCGGTTGCGCATCGTCGTCGCGCATCACGAACAGACCCACGGTGCCTGGCCCCAGGTAGCTGCCACGGCACCACGCCCGGGTAATCCCCGGGCACTCCAGCGCCCAGGTCTCATAGTCCTGGGCCGAGCCGCCGTGGGGGATGATGCGGTAGGAGCGGATCACCCGGGCACGCAGCGATTCCAGGCTTTCCGCGGCGACGCCGCCGCTCAGGCCGGGGGCGAGCACGGTGAAGCTGTTGCCGATGCCCTGGATCGGCTGCACCGGGATCAGGCTCAGGCCGGCCTCGGCATTGCCCAGGGTGCCGGCGTCGAGGGCCTGGACGGTGGTGCTGTTGCTGCCGGCGCTGGTGGTGCGGGCGGCGGTGACTTTGTAGGTGCGGCCGTCACTGGCCTGCAGCAAGGTATCGACGTCCAGCACCGCGCCTGCCGCCGCCGTGAAGCTCACCGAACCGCTCGCCGCCTGGGCGGCCTTGCGCGGCTGGTTGAGGCGCAGCGCGGCGATGCGTTCCAGGGTCGACTCGTCGGCCTTGTCCGGCAGGATCTGATCGGCGATCCAGTCCAGGTAGCCGTAGAGGCCATAGGCGGCGCCACCGAGGGTGCGGGCCAGCACTTGCGCATCGGACTGGCGCAGCGCATCGCTGGCCAGGTCGCTTTGGGTGCGCTTGATCAGCACCGGCAGCGAAGGGGTATCAAAGGGCATAGGTCACCTGCCAACTGTTATCGGGGTTGATGTCCAGGCGTTCACCGTTGGCCAGGACCAGCGTCGTGCGCAGGTTCAGGCGCTGGTCGTCGAGACGTTCGCTGATGATCTCGACCGCGCTGCAATGGCCATCGTCGATCAGCCATTGCAGGGCTTCGCGGGCATAGAACTCGGCGTCGAGCTGGGTCTGGCGGGTCAGCTTGACCCGCCGCAGCAGCCACAGCCGCGAGCCGATGCGGTCGTCGGCCACGGTGGGAAAGCTGTCGCCCCACCAGCCGAAGCGCTCTTCGTCGTCCAGCGGGTCGTCGTCCGCCGCGCGACGCCAGGTGAACAGGCTGATCAGCACGGCACGGGTCAGTGCGCGGTGCAGGTCTTGGCTGATAAACATCATTGGCCTCCCGCCGGCGCGCCGGTCTGCCCGCTACCCGACTGCACGCCGCCATGCAGGTGCTTGATCTGGCTGATGCCGCCAGCGACCTGGTCGCCCTGGGAGACGATCTTGCCGGTCTGGGTCAGGGTCGGGGTGTCGATATGCACCGCGCTGCTGGCGCGGATATTGAGGGTGGCGGTCTCGATGTCGATGATCCGCCCACGCTTGAAATGAATCTTGTCGCCCTCGTCGGTGTAGATCGCCACTTCGCCGGGGGCCAGGGCCTTGAGGCGAAAACGGCGGTCGGCGACCACCAGCACGATGGCATGGGAGCGATCGCCGCCGAGAAAGGTGGCGATGCCTTCGGCGCCGGCCAGCGGGTTGCTGGTGAAGCCGTAGGGTTCGAAGTGCTCCATGTCGTCGTTCACTTCGCCGGCGGTCAGGCGCATTTGCAGCGATTGCAGTTTGTTGGCCGAGTTGGCGAGCACGACGGTGCCGCGCGCCAACAGGCGTGTCAGTAGGCTCATGGTTTTTTCCTTGCCCCTTGTGCAGGAGCGAGCTTGCTCGCGATAGCGGCCTTACAGGCACACCGTGTCGCCCCCCATCGCGAGCAAGCTCGCTCCTACATTACCGGGGGGTTTTAGGCTTTCGGTGGCACCGGACTGGCGTCGAAGGTATGGGGCGGCGCCACCTGCAGGGTGGTGATCGAGCCCTGCTCGGAGAGCGAGTAGGTGACCTTGGAAATCAGCAGATCCTGGTCGAAACCCAGCACCGGGTCGATCACCCGGACCAGGGTGTTGTGGCGCCACAGCTCGCCGTTGCTCTGGCGCCAGCCCTGCACCTTGTAGGTGCTGGTCAGGGCCTTGCCGGTGCGAATGGCGCTTTCCCAGTCGGCCCGTTGCTGGGCCAGTTCCTGGGTCAGCTGGGCCGGTTCGTTGATCACCGTGACCCGCTTGCGCTTGGCCGTGCCGTCGCTGGCCACGCCCGATACTTCGCTGACCGCGGCGCCGCTTTTCTGATCGTTGCCCTTGTGCTGGCCGATCACCCGGTACTCGGAAAACACCTGGCTGAAGTCCATCGGCGCGCTGGCCGAGAGGATGTTCTTGCCCAGCTCCAGCACATCTACCGCGCGCCCGCCACTGCCCGGCCGGGCCAACAGCACCCGGCCTTCGGCATCGTCGGTGGAGAACACCCGGAACAAGGTCAGCAGGCGGTCGATGGACTGGAACACGGTTTCCCCAGGCACGATGCTATGGCTGCTCAGCCGCGTGGTTTCCGCGATCTCGCTGACCACCCCGACGCCGTAGGACGCGGCCAGGGCCTGGACGATTTTCAGCAGGCTCTGCTCGCGCCATTGGCCGGGCTGGTTGATCGCCGCGCAATCCACCAGGTCCTGGGTCAGGGAACTGCCCTCGATGCTCAAGCCGATCTGCCGACCGTCATAGCTGATCGGCGCCTTGAACACATGGCCGCTGAGCAACAGGTCGGCGCCGATGCGCACCTGGCACTTGGCGCCGGGACGGATGCGCTGGTCCAGGGTCTGCCCCGGCCATTGCCAGGTCACGTCGAGCTTGAAGGTGCGAAACTGCCGCTCCAGGTCGGCGCTGATTTCGACGCTTTTCCAGCCGCCGTAATCCTGGCCGTCCACCGTCAACAGCACCCGGTTATCGAAGTTGCCCATGGCTCACTCCCCCGCGACTTTGACGTTGGTCGGCGGCAGGAAGCCGGGATGGGCCACGCCGTTGCGCTGCTGCACTTCGGCCGCCCGGGTGGCATCGCCAAACAGCCGATAGGCGAGCACCACCGTCGGCAGGCTCTGCATCGGGTTCTTGACCACCAGCCGCACGCCGGACGAAGCCACCGCGGTGAGGTGGCCGTAGACCAGCTGGCGCAGGCCGTTGAGCACCTCGTAATGCAGGGCGTCGGCTTTTTCCGCGGCCTGCCAGATCGCCTCGTTGATCGCGTTGCGCAGCGCCAGCACCTCATCGGCCACCGGCACTTCCGCACGGGTCACCGGCTGGATCGCCTGCTTGGCCAGCGATGGCGTGCCGCTCAGCTTAACCGCCGGGGTCGCCACCGGCAGCGACGCCACGGCCTGGGCGATCCGCACCAGCACGGCGTCCTGCACCAGGTCCGCCATGGCTTGCGCCGCGGCGGTGGTGTCCTTGCCGGTGGTGAGTTTCGGCGTGTCGATCTTCTTCACCGCCTCGACCTGCTGCGAAACGTTGGCCAGCACGCCGCGGTAACCGTTGCGCGCATAGTCCTTGAGGTCCTTGATGTCCCCCAGCAAGCCCTTGAACTCGGCGCTCACTTCCTTGGGCAGGTCCTTGATCGCCCGCACCAGCAGGTTGAGATCGCGGTAGGTGTCGATCAGCGGCTTGAGCTCCTGCTCGATGGTCTGGTAGACCTCCTTGAGGCTGTTGCGCAGGTCGGCGATGCCGATGCGTGCGGCCTTGACCAGGGTCATGGCCTCCTCGAAGCGGCGTACCGCCGAGCCTATAAGGCTGTCGGCCGACACCAGCAACAGCTGGCGGGTGTTGACCGTGGCGCTGGGGAACTGCAACGGCTGGTCGGGGTAGAACTTCAGGGTGAAGGTCACCAGGCCGCCGTCCTGGCGGCTCTGGGTCATCTCGCATTCGCCGACCTTGACCTGCAGGCGCCCCAGCCACGGGTGCACCAGTTCACCGCGGCCCTCCTCCAGCGCCTTGAGCAGCTTGTCGCGCTGCTCCAGGCAATCGGCGCCGACGATGAACGCCGTCAGGTCGTGGGTCCGCGCCTGCTGCCCCAGGCTCTCGTAGAACGGCAAGTCACGCTGCGGGTACTCGTGCAATTGGCCCTTGTGGCCGACCGGGGTTTTCGCCTGGTCGACCCAGAACCCGACGCCACGAAACGACGCCGGCAACAAACGATCACGCCAGCTCATTGGAACCTCCTAGCGAAAGTGAGCGGTAGCCGACACGCGACGACAGCGCCACGCCGGGTTGGTTGATTTGCGGCGCGCTGGTACGCAGGCCCGCCGGGGCGTTTTCGAAGCTCACCGTCAGCCCGCCCTGCAATTGCGTGCGGTTGTTGGCCGCGCTCTGCTGCAACAGCGAGGTGGAGCTTTGCGGCAGGCCGGCGGAAAGCGCCGAAGAACCCGGCGCCGGCTGGCCACCACCGAAGAACGCCGGCGCCAGCGCGCCTTTGCCTTCGGCATTGGTTTGCCGCTGCGCCTCGGTCAGGTTTTCCACCTTGCCGGTGACGCGGGCGACGAAACCGGCGAAACCACCGTCGAACAGTTCCCTGATCGGTGCGATCACCGCCTGCAGCCGTTGCCACAGGCCGCTGAACCATTCGGTGATCGGCTCCCAGTTCTTGATGATCTGCCCCAGGGGCGACCACTCGAACATACCGCGCATAAACTCGATGGCCGGCGCCGCCAGGGCTTTCAACACCTCCCAGAGGGCCGCGAACACATCGCTGATGGGCTGCCAGTTGGCAATGATCTGCCCCACGGGCGACCACTCGAACAGGCTGACAAAAAAGTCCTTGATGACCTGCGCCGCGCTTTTCAGGGTTGCCCAGATGGCGTCGAAGTAGGTGCCGATCGTGCCCCAGTTATTGATCACCATCCCCAGTGGCGAGGTATCGAACAACGTGACGAAGAAGTCCTTCACCTGTTGCGCCGGACCTTGCAGGCCGGCCCAGAGCGAAGCGAAGTAAGCGCTGATCGCGCCCCAGTTGTTGATCACCAGCCCCAGTGGCGAGCTGTCGAACAGCCCGATGAAGAAGGCCTTGACCCGCTGCGCCGGACCTTGCAGGCCGGCCCAGAGCGAAGCGAAGTAAGCGCTGATCGCGCCCCAGTTATTGATCACCAGCCCCAGCGGCGAGCTGTCGAACAGCCCGATGAAGAAGGCCTTGACCCGCTGCGCCGGACCTTGCAGGCCGGCCCAGAGCGAAGCGAAGTAGGCGCTGATTGCGCCCCAGTTGTTGATCACCATCCCCAACGGCGTCCAGGCGAACAGGCCTTTGAGGAAGTCCATCGCCGGAACGGACAACGCCTTGAGCAACTCCCACAACGCGGAAAACAGGCCGCTCAGGGGCGTCCAGTTTTCAATCACCAGCCCCAGCGGCGTCCAGGAAAACACCTGTTTGAAGAAGTCGACCACGGACGCGGCCATCGTCTTGAGCTGTTCCCAGAGGCCGGCAAAAAAGCCAGTGATCGATCCCCAATTGGCGATCACCATTCCTAGCGGGGTCCAGCCGAAGACAGTCTTCAACCCCGCCATCAGTTGCACGGCGGCGTCCTTGATGCTCGCCCAGAGGGTGACAAAAAACGCCGACAGCGGTTCCCAGTTGGCCACGATCAGGCCCGCCGCCACCGCGATCCCCAGGGCGATCAGGCCGATAGGCGAGGCCAGCAGGCCGCTGCTGAACAGGGTCACGGCGGACGAGGCCAGGGTCATGGCGCCGCGGATCGCGGTGAAGGCCAAGGCGCCGGCGGCGAGGCCCTGGACCAGCTGCGGGTTGCTTTCAATGACCTTGGCCACAAAGCCCAGCAGCGGTTGCACGGCGGTCACTACCGAGTTGACCGCCGGCAGCAGCGCGCTGCCGAACTTTTGCGAGATGTCGTCGACGCTGTCGCTGAACGCCTTCAGGTTAGTGCCCGTCTCGCCCAGCACATCCTTGGGCGGTTCGATGCCCTGCGCCACCAGCTTGGCTCGCGCCGCCTGGTTCTCGAATTCGATGGCGGAATTGACCCCCGCCACGAAAGGCGCGGCCAGGCCACCGCCCTTGACCAGGCCGGAAAAATCCAGCCCGCCCAGGCCGCTGTCTTCGATGCTTTTCTTGAAGCGGCTGACTTTCGAACGCACCTCGCCCAGTTCAGCGTCCAGTTTCTGCATGCCTTGCATGACCACCAGCATGTTCACCGTGGTCTGCACATTGGTCACGCTCAGGCGCTGTTTGATGCTCGTCTGATTCAAGCTTTGATTGATGTTCGCCATCACTGCACCTGCTGCATCGCATTGATCCGTTGCGCGTGCTCCAGGGACTCCCGGAGCACATCCAGTGGCCTGGCCATCATCTGTTCGGGGTCAACCTTCCAGAACCAGGCCAGGTCATAGGCAACCGCGATCAGGTCGCTGATGGCTCCGATGCCGCACTCATGAAAAAACTCGCGACCGCCCAGCTCAGGGCGTTGAGGTCAGCCAGGTCCAGCTGGTTGACCGAGGACGGAGGAATGCCGGCACAGACCGCGATGTACTTGGCCGCGACGTCCATGTCCAGGCTGACTTCTTCGCTCTTGTCGATCTTGTACGGCAGCGCCTTGATCGCCCGCACCTCCTGCACCGTCGGGCGGCGCAGGGTCAGTTCGGTCAGCGGTTCGCCGTGGGCTTCGATGGCCACACGCAGCTTTACGCTATCGCTCATTGCCAGGTCCCCTTGATACCTTCGAACTTCAGCTCGATGCTCGCGTCGTCACCCTTGGAGACCGGTTCTTCCACCAGGTAGGCGCCGGCCAGGACGTAGACCTTGCCGTTGCTGAACTCGCAGGTGACGGTCATGTCGGAACCGGCCACCAGCTGCTTGAGCGGGAAGTCCGGGGTGTGCAGCGCCGTGACCTTGAAGGACGGGGCAATGTCGGTTTCCTTGTAGAAGCCCGGCACGATGGTTTCCCGTTTCACGGACATCAGCGGCGCTTCGCAGCCACCGTTGATGGTCAGTTGAGCGCCGTCCACTTTGACGTAGCAGGTGCCCGCAATCAGTTGACCCATGGTGTTTCTCCCAAAAAATGAGCCCGCACCAGGCGGGCTGGAAAAGCGCAGTGAAAGAGGCTCGGCTTAGGCCGCCGCGTCGTACTGCAGACGGAATTGGTTGAGCAGCGCGAACACACGCAGGCCGTTGATGTAGTCCGGCGGGAACAGCACGTTGACCCGGCTCGGGTCCTGGCTGTCGCGCTCGACGATCAGGTGCTCGGCGAACAGCTCGGCGTTCTCCACGTGGCCTTCCAGTTCGAGCTTGGCGTACTGGGCGATCAGCTCGCCGCGAATGGTGCTCGGGGTCACGATCGGCTGGCCGGCGCCGAAGCGGGTACCGTCGGCGGCCAGTTTGTGGCGCCCGTACTTGCTGGTGATCACGCTTTGCAGGCGGCGCACGATAAAGGCCGACTGGTGCATGGTTTCGCTGTCCAGGTAGGAGTTGTCGGCCTGCCCGTAGGCGTTCTTCTGGTAGGTGGTGATCGAACGCTGGATGCGCACATAGCCGCCTTCGTAGTAGGCAGTGGCGATGCCGTAGCTGAGCAGCGATTGACGCTCGGTCAGGGTGAAACGCTCGCTGGCCGGCGCCGGATCGACACCCGGCAGGCTGCCGCTCTGGGTCGGACGGCTGGCGTCGGCGGAGATGAACACCGAGGTGCGCGCGGCCAGTGCCGCGGCCTGCACCCAGAACGGCTGCGGTACGCCCGGCTCCAGGGCCTGGATGGTGATGTGCTGGTCGTTGCGTGCTTGCCCTGCCGCCACCAGGGTGCCGACGGTGCCGCGCTTGGCGCTGTAGACGTGACCGAACAGTTGCTTGGCCCAGGACCAGCGACCGGTGCTGTCATCCATGACGGCTTGCCAGGCGTTGAGGGTCGCGGTGTCGGTCCACGGCATGCAGATGAACTCGAAAGGTTCATCGCCCAGGGCCGCCAGTGCGGCAACCTGATCCGGCACGCCGGCGCCGCCGGCCATTTTGCCGACAGTCACGCTCAAGCCGGCCGGGGTTTCTTCGCCATTGCTCTTGCCCAGGCGGTTGAGCTGCAGGCTGATGTCGTTCGCGCTGTCGCCGGTCCATTTGGCGGTCAGGGTCAGGGTGCCTTCGACCGCGGCGGCGCTCACCGGCAGGTCGGCGGCGGCATTGATTTTCAGCGCCAGCGCGCTGGCGGCCTGGGCCGCGGTGGCGGCATTGACGATGGCGGCCTGAACCCGCACACCACCGACATACAGGTTGAGCACGCCGCTGGCGCTGGCGGTGCCGGTGAACTTCAGCTCGGCCTTGGCCACGCTGCCTTCGACGTTGTGCAGCGGCAGGCACCAGATTTCACCAATCGGATCGGTCTTGCGCCAGGTCTCGTACATGGAGGCGAGCATCGAGCCCTGACCGCCGATGCTCTTGGCCAGCGCGACGCTGGACACCAGCACCAGCTTGCCGGTTTCGGCCGGCGCGACGCTGTCGTTGACCTGGGCCACGATCAGTCGGCGCATCGCCGAAGACGCGCTATTGGCCGCCGAATTGTCCATCTCGGCGTAGAACAGCGGCACACGAATGTCCGCCGGAATATTGCTGAATCCGATCGCCATTATTTGGCTCCTTGTGGTTTGGCCGCCTTCACGGCCTTAAGGGTGATATCGCCATCGGCCAGACGCCGGCGCCACCAGGCGTTGTCGTCGACTTCACGGCCTTCCAGCGGCAGCAGGTCGCCGGCTTCGGGGTCCGGCACGGCGCGGCCCGCGGCCGGCAGCACAGTGATGCGTTTGCTCATTGCGTTACGTCTCCAGAGAAAGTCAGTTCCAGGCGCCCGTCGGGCCCCGGGTGTTGCAGGTTGGGGTCCGCCGGATCGATGGCATCGACCCGCACCGTGACCCCGGTAAAGGACGGCAGGCCGTCCAGTTCACGCTCGCGCCAGGTTTCCGCCGGCTGACTGGCCAGGTTGCGTCCCAGCTGGAACTCGGCGAAAAAGCGCAGCTGATAGAACAACCGCGTGGCGCTGAGCGAAACCAGCTCGCCGCCGTCGTATTCGATCGGGTTGTAGTCCGCGCCCGGCTTGAACCCCACCAGCGCCCGCCACAACTCGGCACGCAGGCTTTCGAGTTGCTCCAGGGCCTGCCGGCCGTCGCTGGCGTCCAGCACCAGGGTGATCACCAAGCGGTCGCGGATGGCCTGGCGGGTAACGTTCTGCCCGGTGCTCGGGCTGGCCAGATCGGCGATCGGCGTCACATGGGCACTGGGGGTGGGCAACGCGGTATTGCTTTGCAGCAGCGCGAGATCGACGCCGACGGCCACCTGATTGGCCAGGCCGGGGCAGTGATCGCGCAGTTGCGTGAGGATCGGAGTGATCTTCATGAAGAAGCTCCACAACGGGGTGAATGGGAAACCTTCAGGCGCGGCCACAAGCGATCGCCCAGGCAGCGGGCGCCCGGGCAACAGGATGGAGTCGTGGAAACAACGGCGCGCAAGATCAGAACGGCCGGGCAAGGCCCGGTAACTAGGGCTGTTGCTCCAGGCAGGTAGCCTCGATCAGGCAGCGATAATTTTTTTCGCGATTGCCGCTGGCAGTCACCTTGTCGATCGACCAGGTGCCCTGCATGAACCCCGGCCAGCTGTTGTCCAGCGACACCAGCCCCTCGGCCGACAGCACCGGATCACCGGGACAGTCGATCTTCAACTTGATCGCTTCGCGCTCGATGCGGCGCATGGCGCCCTGGGCTGCGCCGCGGGCCTCGCCCTCTGCCGGGTAACGCTGGCGCAGGACCTGGAAAGGAGCCTGCCCCAGGCTGACCACACGCTCCTTGCCGGCCGCCGAATCCCACCAGGTAGCCTTGCAGCCCTTGTGCTTGGCCCGGCCGTTTTCATCGATGCTGGCCGAGATGAACGCCGTATCCCCCGGGCGGTTATCCCGGGTCACGCTCAAACGCACCGGCGAAAGGATCTTTCCGGAGAGCGACTTCGCCTGCCCGCGCAGCGCCAGTACATACATCTCGTTGAACGGTTTGGTGACGGCATCGTGCGGGCGGGCAATACGCGTCAGAAAGCCCATGTCGGTCTCGTTGCACTGATCGACATGCGGGATCGGGATCGAGTCCAGTTCAGGCGCCACCCGCGGTGAAAAACCGTGGCGCGAGGTCAGCTGGCGAAACAGCGCGCCGAGGGTCGTGGGGCCATGGCTGGCGGAGCGGCGCTGCTTGAAGCCGGTCGCATCCGCCACCTTGAAGGGGGCTGCGGTAGCCACCAGGGTCAGGCGCGGCGGGAACAGGTTGGGCGTGCGGCGGGTGATGACGAACTCGCCACGATCCACCAGCCCCGACTCCAGATAGCCCACCCGCAGGCCGACCTTCCCGCCCAGCTCGGGGAGCCCTTCCAGGCCTTCGATATCGAGGGTCAGCGAGAGCTGGTCGGACTCGATGCCCGCGGCGTCGATGTGTGTCCAGCTGATCAGCCGTTCGTTGAGGCGTGCGGCATTGGCGCCGTAGAGCTCAATGCTCGGGGTGAATCCCAGGGTCATGACGCCTCCTTAGTCCCAGGCCGAAACGGGCATTGCAGCCACCGGCCGCGACTCGATCTCGGGCACTATCACCCAGACACCCGCCGGCAGCACCGGGCCCTTCTCGGCCAGCAGCGGATTGAGGCGCCAGAGCGCTTCCTCGACCGCATCGTCGCAACGTCCCACCTCGCGGTAGAGCAGCAGGTTGACCGAATCGCCGGCAATACTTCGAACCCTACGCATTGACGAACTCCTCGAGGTTGATGGTCCAGTTGATCACCAGCGCCGTGCCGTCATCGATGATGGAGGTCTGCACTTCCGTCACCAGGTTGACCCGCCAGCGCCCCCAGTTGCGGCCGATACCATCCACCAGCGGCAAGGGCACACGGGCGGCCTGCAACTCGCGTAGCTGGTCCAGGCGCGCCATGCCCGTGGCGTACATCGACTTGCCACTGATCTGCAGCGTTTCTAGCTTCTGCCCGGCCTGCTGCGATTTCGGCTTGCTGGTGATGATGTCGATACTGGCCCAGCCACCGTCCGTCTTGCGTTCAAGCCGGTCGTAGGCGAAGCCGGTGGACAAGCCGAAAATGAAATTGCCCAACGCCATCTGCTGTCGCATCACATCACTCCATCGGTCAGGGCCGCGCCGCGCCGTACCGCGAGCGGGTTGCTCATCATCAGAGGCATGACCTGCATCTGCATTTGCTGGATCACCATGTCCACCAGTTGCCTGGAGGTGGCCTGATCCTGGCCATAGATATTGACGACCGGGGCGAAAGTGACCTGCTGGCTGGAAGCCGAGCTGGCTGCGAGGTTCTTGCTCACTTCATCCGGAGACTTCAGGCGATTCCCCGCCTCGCCGCCGAGCCGGCCGAGCGCCTCGCCGCCCAGCCATCCGCCAATGGCGCCGCCGACCAACCCGCCGACAGCCGTGCCGAGGATCGGCACGACGCTGCCCAGGGCCGCGCCCAGCGCGGCGCCGGATGCACCTCCGGCCCAGGAGCCACCCAAGGTGCCCAAGCCGGAACCAATGGCCCCGGGGTCGCGGTTACGCACACCCCTGAACACATTCAGGCCGGCCCTGAGCAGGTTGAGCGGCCGACTGGCCACCCGGCCGGACACGGAACGCACGACGGCGAAACTGCCTCTCAACCCACGGCCAATGCGCGACATCAGCCCGGCACGTGGCGCGGTTGCAGAGGTGTTTTTGGGGGCGGGTTTTGCCGCATAGGCTTGTTTCTTTTGCTGCTCTTTCTTTGCTTGCCTCTCCTGTCGCCTTCGCTCTTGTCTGTTCTGGCCGCGGGTTCCACCGCCGCCTGGAGGGCCACCACAGCAGGCCCCGCCCTCGCCGAACAGCTTGCCAATACTCGATGGCAGGCTCGGAGCCGCCAGGCTCAACAGCTTTTTCGCCACCTGGGTAAAGACTTCGTCCAGCACCGACTTGAGCAGGCGGCCCACCACCGGTGCGATGGCAGCACCCGCCAAGGCCAGGCCGGCAGCAATCTTCGGAAACTCCGTAGCCAGGCTGCTCAAACCATCGACCACCCCACCGATAGGCACCATCGCCCCTTCCGCCACCGGCGCGAGGGCGGAACCGAACGCGGTGTTCATCCGGTTCAAGCGGGCGTCGAAGGTATTCGCCTGGGCCGATGCGGACTGGCGTACCGAGCCCTTGTCGCCCAGCTCCGAGGTGGCGTACTGCTGCTTGTCGGCGACCTGCGCCAAGGCCTTTTGAACTTCAGGCAGTTGTTGCGCCAGGCGCAACGCTGCTTCATCCGCGCTGCCGAACAGCGCGCCGGCCAGCGTGGAGCGCTCCTGGCTCGACAAACCGGGCGCTTGCAGCGCCTTGAGCAGGTCGGTCAGGGCGCCAGCCCCCTCCAGCTTCAACGGGTCGATATTCAACCGTTGCAAGGCCGCTTGCTGCGCCTGGGACTTCGGTTCGCCCTTGCCCAGCACGGCAGTGATGCCTTTCAGTGCGGCTCCCGCATCGGCCTTTTGTGTGCCGGTGTTGAGCAAGGCCGCCGTCAGTGCCGCCGCCTGCTCCGGGGCCAGCCCCACCGCCGTGGCGGCAGCGCCATGCCGTTGCAGGATCACCCCGATATCGGCCGCCTCGGCGTCTCCCGGACGCTTGCCGAGGTGGTTGGTCGCATCCGCCAGATCGAGGGCCTGGTTGCGGTCTAGCTTCATCGAGGTGCGCCAACCGGCCAGCATGTCCCCGGCATCCTTGCCCGGCATCTTGAACGCGGTTGCCATGAGCGCGGCATCACCGCCGAATGCCGTCAGGGTCTGCCGTCGGGACGCGCCTTTATCGTTCTCGATCCCTGCCTTGGCCGCGGCGTATTCAAGCTTCGCCAGATCAACCGCCGTGGTTCCACCCGCGGCGATGCCTGGATAACTGGCCATGCGGAAGTTGTCTTGCGCAAGTTCCTCACGCTCATTGCCAGGGAGAGAAACCACTCTCCCCAGATCGGCCAGCGCCGCATCCATCGCCATCGCCGACTTGAACAGGTCAGGCGCTTGAAGCCCACCAGCGGCCTTGTCGGGGGCTTTAGCCTCGGCCTTGGCGCTGCCGGCGAATGCCAGCGGCAACGAACGTTGCGACGACAGCGTCAACTTCAACGAGTCGATGGCCGTGATCAGCAAGCGAATGTCCACGCTGGCGGCATTCAGGGCCAGGACGAAGCTGCTGGATGACAGGCCGGCATCCGCCGGGCTCGCCCCGGGGGCGCCTGGCTGCATGACGCCTACGGGCGCCAGCCCGTGCTGTTGCACGGTGGCGTTCTTGAGCGAAAACTGATTGTTCGCCATTTCGCTCTACTCCTCTTTCACGCCAAGGCGAGTAATCGCGATGTCGTAGCGGCGCAAGGCCTTGCCAGCGTCCCACTCCAGGATTTCCGCCTCACTTACCGAGTAAATGAGCGGCACCACATCGAGAATCACTTCGATGTCGCGTTCCGAAAGAAGGCCGCCGGTTTGTTTAAAAAATCGTCGATGCGCTCTTGCAGCTGCGTCCAGTCAGGCACGCTGAGCAGCGCCAGGTCGGGCAGCATCAGGCCGGTACAATGCGCGGTGATGAACTCGGCGCGCTCCTTGGTGGTCTTGAGTCTCTTCATCACCTTGGTCGCTCGCAACGCGGGCATTTCCAGGGTCAGGGACGTCAGACGCTGGCCCGCCACATCGAGCGGCAACAGCAGGTTCACCTGGTCCAGGTCGCCCTGCGCCGAGGTATCGCCAGGGGTGTCGCTGGCCGTTTCAGGCTCGGCGCCCTGCTGGAGGAAGTACGCAGCCGGGCGTGTCGACATGTCATGGACGTACTGCGCGATGCTCACGTAGTCCGGCCGCTTGAGCTGGTCGAGCTCATTGGCCGACAACCCGGTGGCCAGCTTCGCCAGCTCGAAGAACTGATCGTCCTCATCGTCGCCGGCGCGGGCCAGCGCTTCTTTCTGCGCGGCGTAGAACAATGGCTTGAGCTGAATCTGCGCGATCTGCGACTCGTCGTCAGCGGTAATCGGGCACAGCAGAACATGGATCGGAGGCGTCCAGGACATGAATGAATTCCTTGATAAAGGGGGTAGCAGAGAGTTGCTCGCGATTGGGGATTGAGCGACGACTGTGATGTGGTTGTTGCATTGCCATCGCGAGCAAGCTCGCTCCTACAAGAGTGTTGCAGGGGGTATTGCAAAGGGTGTTGCGAGGGTTACGGCATCAGCACCGCGCGACGGGCGTCGCCGAGGATGTCGACGCCGCTGAGCACGAACTTCTGGGTCCGCACGTCGATGTCGATCACCGGTACGCCGTTCTCGATGCGGTTGTAAGTACGGCAGGCGAGTTCCAGGGTGGTGGTGGGTTTTTCATTCATCTTCATGGCCGTTTCGGCCAGGGATTTCAGCTTGCCACCCACGGTGTGGTAGGTGAACCAGGTCTTGCCATCCTGGTCCTGGCCCGCCTCGCGGACATTGAGCAGGATGTCGTCGCCCAGCTTCACGCCCAGCGCCAGCATGATTTCCGGCCCCAGGCCCTGCAGCTTGAGGGTGGCGGTGAGTGCCTTGCCGCTCTTGGCCATTTCTTCGGCGATAAAGCGCCCACCGGTCATCGCTTCCATTTCGAATTCGATCTTCGGCGGGGTGAACTCTTCCACGGTCGCCGACAACGGCAGGCCTTGCAGGGTGGCCGCGATGGCCTGTCTTACGCGGTTGGTAAACATTAGAGAACATCCTCCAGGAACTGCTCGATGATTTCATCGCGGGCGTTGAGCTGATACACCATGTGCTCGTTCGGCGCGTAGCGGCCGTAGTCGATGACCACGTACCAGGTACCGTTCTTGTACTTCTCGACGCTGTTCAACTCGGGGTGCAGGTACACGCTGCCGCCCGGGATGGTTTCGTCGGCGACCAGGGTCTGCAGCCAGTCGTTGATGCGCTTGACCTCCTGGTCCATGAAGGACTTGGTCAGGTTCTTGGCCATGGCTTTCTGCCCGGCCTTGACCAGCTTGCGGCTGATCGCATCTTCCAGGCCGACATAGCTGATGAACTTGCCGGTGATGGAGCGGTTACCCAGCAGCGAGAAGCCGCCGAGCACGGTGCGGGCGTAGTAGCTGACGCCGTAGCGGTTGAGCAGGTCGCCCTCGGTCGAGGTGTCGAGGATGTTGTATTCCACGGTCCGCGAGACGTCTTCGGCGAAGGTCACCTGGTTGCCCGGGCTCTCCCACTGCTTGACATTGGCCAGCGCGGCGATGGCCAGGCTCGACGGCGCCAGGAACACGTTCTTCTTCGCCGCCTTGGAGTACACGGCCGGCATGTTGTGCACCACCAGGCAACGGTCGAAACCCAGGTCCGCGCCGCCCAGTTCCTTGCTGTAAGTCACCTGGTCGGCGACCGAGGCGTCCTTGCCGTCGAGTACCACACGGGCCTTGATGCGCTTGCCGAAGGCAGCGAACTCACCGGCCACCGCCTTGGTACCGGTGAAACCCGGCGCGCCGATGATGGTCAGGTCTTCCGGGACACTGCCCAGGGCAGCCAGGCCGAGCTTGCGGCCGGTGGTGGCATCGACGCCGCCGATCACGTTGTTGACGGTGTCGGCCGGGGTCGCGCCCTCTTCGACGATCACCACATAGACCGGGACCTTGACCACTTTGAGGATTTGGTACACCGCCTGGAACAGAGTGCCCGACTCAGCGCCGGTCGGATCCAGCAGGGCCTGGGTGGTGAAGCTGTTGATGCGGAACGGCGCATTGCGTGGAATCAGCGGGTCGGCCTTCGGCGCGGTGCCGACCAGACCGATGACGTTGTCACCCAGGCCACCCATGGCCTCGGGGGATTCGGTGGCATTGACGGTAATGCCGTTGTGCTCGAAGTTCAGAACCTCAGCCATGGTTATTCAGCCTTCTTGGCAGCGGCCTTTTTGGCCGCGGTGGATGGGGTGGCCGGTTCGGCCGGTTGGCGCGCCGCAAGGACGCTGGTCAGTTCCAGGCGGCCGGCGGCACGCAAGGCGCTGGCCTCGACGTCGAGCAGGTCGAGCTGTTGGTCGACCTTCGACCAGTGGCCGCCGCCGGTGGGGAACGGCACCAGGACGGTGTATTGCTGGCGGATGGACATGTATGAATTTCTCCAGACGCAAAAGCGCCAAAGCCCCTCTGCGGGGCTTTGTGCGGGCGAAAAAAAACCGCTTTCGCGGTGGGGTTACTTCAGGAAAGCAGGCGGTTCAGGCCATACGACCACGAACGGGTCGCCGATATCTTGTGGAACGTCACGCAAAGCCTGCCGGTAGATCGCTACCTCCTGGCGCTGCGCCTCGTTAAGAGGGTTATCCACAATCTGCAGCGAGTCTGTAACGGCCAATAATTGATTGCGGCGCGTGCGAATTGAAGCCCACTCGGCCAGGGCAATAGACTCAGGATTTACTTTATACTGGGTCTTTACTTCATTAACTTCGCTCAATTAGAAATCCACCTTTTCTGTAAGAGACAACTTGGACTTGATACTACCAACAGGAATCAAGGAACCGATACCGACTTGCATTGTGTCAATACGAATCGTCGTTACATAGATATTAGGAAATTTGAGACGGATCACCACATTGCCTTTGGCATCGGTATAAATTTCCGGCGACATATTCCCGAAAACTGCTTTACTCAAAACCGCCCTCTGAGGCGAATAGCAATAACCTACGATAGTCTCATCGACAATCGTAGCGCTACCATAGCAATAACCGCGAATATTGAACCAGAACATTTGATCATGTGTATTGATATTCATAGGCAGTTTTAAGTGCATATAAACATTTACCGAGGTTCCAAGATCAACCTCGGTAAAACCTCCTGACGCCCCTGCGTTTTGAGGGCCACCGGTACCCCACACACCGCCTTGAAACACATTCATGAGAACCGTGCCCTGCTCACCAAGCACGCCGACCATGTCTTTTTTGTTTCGGAACTCATCGAACTCGGCCCGCGCTACATTCATCCTGTCATCGATTTGCGCGATTTTCCCGTCGACAACCTTTGTCAGGCTATCTGCTGCCGTGACAAGCTCACCAATCTTTTGCTCAATACCCATGTTATTCCCCTAAATTATCAATTCGACTTGTCCTGGCACGGCACACCAGAACCCAACTTTTAAAATACCGACGGGCATCCCCTATGAAAGATGCCAGCCAACGACAAAACTTTGAATACCAACATGCCGAGTCACCCGCAAGTCATTCACTTACTTTCAAGTTTCATAACACGAAACAAGACGCCCAAGTGTCTCGCCATATTATTGATATTGGCCGTCGCGACCGTGGCAAACTCCTCGGTCAATAGCACGTTGAGGTTTTCAGCCCCTACCACCACCGTCACGCTGTCTGCCGGCAACGGCGAAATATCCAGCGTGAACTTTTGCAGCACCCGGGCAGCACCGGCCTTGTAAGTCAGCAACTTTCCAGCCACCGAATACACCGCCAGCAGGGTGCCGCTGGCCAGGTAGAAACCAAACTCGCCGATCTCGTACTCATCCGGCCCCTCGAACAGAGCTGCCATCCGCAACTGGCGCGAGCCCAGGTCCTCGTAGTCCACGATCGCCACCCGCTGGCGCTCATCGCGCAGGGCTGTTTCCGTGCCGTCCGGGTTGTAGCGGCCGGTGCCGGCGCCGATGTGGGTGATCTCCCCTTTCAAGCCTTGGTTCTTTGCCGCCAACACTTCATCCAGACCGGCGGAAGTGAAGCGAACCAAGCGCGTAATGTCTTCTGTCATAGCTGCGCCCTGAGGTCGTAGTCGTTAATGGTGTAGTGCTGGGAAACCCCGGCACTGTTAAGGCGAGCGCCGAGCTCGAATTCAGGCAGCACTCCATCAAGAAAGAGTTCGCCATCGCTCAGCGCTGTATCCATGCCGCCGCTCATGGTCAGCGAGCCGCGCAGCTTGACCTCGGGCAAGGCCCCTGGCTGGCTGTCGTCGCCGATGCTCAAACCGGGATCGGCCCCCGCCGCTAGCCGTATCCCGCCTGTGGTCTGATGAACGATGGTGATGGTGCCGTCGTCGCGCTCGCTCTTGGCGGCGTTGACGCGGCGTATCAAGCGGTTGTGATCACCGCTGGACCAGTCGCGGACAATGATTGCCTGCACATCGAAGGTATAGGGATGCCCCTGCGGTCGCTGTTCGTACCAGGCCGCGATGTTGGGCATGAAGCCCAGGGACTCGACGGCGTGGCTCAATGCCTTGTTAGTCCCGGCCTGTCGCTGGATCTGCCAGGACAGCGAAACGGTGAGGCGCTTTTCGGCCTCACTGGCTCCCGCATCCCATTCGCTGACCCCGCGATCTGCCGCCAGATAAGGCAAGAAGTCCACAGGAGTCTGGGTAGGGCTCATCAGTTGGGGAAAAGGCGGGTCCACACGTTCGAGCAAGCGGGCGAAACCGAGATCGAGGGCCTTTTCCAGCGCTGAGCTGTTGGCCGGCAGCAGGCTCAAGCGAACAGTGTCGTCACTCATAGGGTACGCACCTCCACTTCAACCTCCGTGCAATACGGCGCCTGGAAAGCCGTGGTCACGATCGGTTGCACCGGCTCGAGAATCTCCAGCTGTACCGCTCCTGCCGTATGCAGCGTGTAATCGATCCAGCTCGGATCCACCCGCCCTTCCAGGCGATGGCAGCTGTCGGCGTACGCCTGCAATTGCTGCTGCGTGGCGAGCTGGGTCAGTCCGGAATCGGGCCCCGGGTTGATCTTGGCCACCACGCGGATCTTGTAGGGTTTGATCTGTGCCGCCTGCACCGTCACCCGATCCGTTTCCGGCTTCACGTCCGGTCGCGCAAAGTGTTTGCGCACGCCTTCGAGCAGGTCCTCGGACGGCGTGCCGTCGCCTTCCCGCGAGAGCACGGTGACCTGGACTTCGCCCGGTGCGGTACGGCGCCCGTTGCCATCCTTGACCTGAGCGGCGAAACCGTCCGGGTCGAAGGTGTAGGTGACGGTCACCACTCCCGCCTCGGTGGAGTCCACCTTCACTGTCGGCCGCTCGCCGAGGGTGAAGACTTCGCGGCGGTACTGCATGCGCGAACCGGCGGCCGGCGCGTGGGGCGCCAGGTAGTAGCGCAGGCGCGCATCCTGGTCGCTTTCATAGACCGCGGGGACCGGCGGAAAGGCCGCCGGATCGCCCGGGTCGAGCAACTGCCGCTCCAGGCCCATGTCCGCCAGGCGTGCATCGAGATTGCTGCCGGTGGCCCACCAGGCCAGCATCTGCTTGATGCGGGCGTTGTACTTACGCTCATGGGTTTGCAGGCGCAGGCAGAAGGCTTCCAGCGCCAGGGTCAGCAGCTCGCTTTCGTTGGCCAGACTGGCCTGCAGCTTCTGCGCATTGGCGGGGGAACGCTGGGCCACGTAATCGACGACGAAGGTCTTGAACTCGGCGAGCAGTGGCTCGAATTCTTCGACGGTGACAATGGCCGGCTCGGCCAACTGGTGTTCGCCAGGTATCAGCATGCTCATGTCACGACCTCGAACGTCTGTTGGCGGTTTTTCCAGGTGCCGGCGAAACGCAACAGCAACCCGGCGCCGCGCCGGCTGGCGACTATGACCTGCGGCTCAAAATCGCCAATGCCGTTCTGCTCGTTGTAGAACGCCTGCGCGGCATGGCTCTGGGCGAGGATCAGTAAGTCATCGCCGAGGTTCTGGCCCAGCAGGTCGGGAATCAGCGAGCCGTACAACGGGCGCTTCTGCCGCGTGCCCAGCGGCGTGGTCAGGGCGCGGGTCGCGCGCTGCACGAACTGCAGCCAGTCATCGACCGCGGCGCCGGTGTTTCTATCGACTCCAATCATGGGAAGCCTCTTAATCAAGGGCTGATAACGCGGCCCTGGTGTTCCACCAAGGGGCCGCTGAAGTGGATGCCGGCGCTGTCGAGCAAGATGCCCACCGCGCCCAGCCGCAGCTCGATCGCCTCGGGCCTCATCGCCAGCCGGGCGGGCCCGATGCTCAACTCGACCGCCTCGCGGGAGGCGGTGAGCGCGGTCGGGCCATTGCTCCAGCTCAAGACATGGCCGGCATCGTCATAACTGCTTTGGGTGCCATCGGCGTATTGGCGGCGGGTCAGCGCGGCCAGGGTCGACACCGGAGGAAAGCGGTCGCAGTTGAGGCCGAACAGCGCCACCGACTGCGCGCCGCCGTCGCCGCCACCGTAGTTGAACAGCAGGCACTGCTCGCCCACGGAGGGAATGCGCGATTCGCTTTGCGCGCCGGCGCTGGGGTTGAAGAAGCGGATCGCCGGGGTCAGCAGCTCTCCGTGGCTGACCCGGCAGGTATTGCTGGCCGCATCGACCGCCTGGCACACACCGATACGGCAATGGTTTTCCGCCCGCCGGTGCAAGTCATCGAGTTCGGTTTCCATCTCGGCCAGCCGCTCGATGATCGGGCCCAGCTGCATGCGCAGCAGCTCGTCAAACATGGCTCAGCCCTCCAGTGCTTGGTATTGGTCGGGGTCGTCGATGTTCGAGACTTCCCAGGTGCGGGCGAACTTCGGTATGCCGGTCGGGTCGTCCAGCAAGGGCTGCCCGAGGTACAGCGTCTGGGTGAACGACAGCGTCCAGGCGGCGTATTGCTGCTCGCCGCGAACCAGGGTCGAGGGCAGGCCCTCGAGGTTCATCGGCAGGTCGCATTGCGCTGCCGGCAGGCCCCAGCGGTTATCCGTGGCCAGGTCCTTCAGCACGCTGGCCAGATCGCAGGCCTCGAACCCGGACCGCTCGGCCCCCACAGCCGCCACGGCTTGCAGCGAGACTGTCAGGACATGGGCGATACGCCCTTCCTGGCTGCGCATGCCCGGGGCATCGCGCTCGATCGCCATCAGCACCCAGGCCTGGTCGAGCAGACCATCGAAGTCCTGGTGACTGCCAACCTTGAGGCCAAGGCCCGCCCCTCGCAGGGTCTCGGCAATGGCGAAAAACAGCTGCGACGGCTTGTCGATGACTGCGGGCATAGAGAGGCCTCCTGTTCAGATAGCAGGGGTTGAAGTTGCGCAGGAGCGCTGCGGATGTCGCGCGAGGTGGAGGAACAGCGAATGTCGATTTGGGCAGGACTCTTGATCGCCAGGTCGGCGAGCGACGTCAGGGACGGGATGGGTGATGCAACGGATGGATCCGGCATCACCTTCGATGGAGCCCCAGCCCTGCGAGCGATTCGCCTTGATCGAATCAGGCGTACTTCTCGTTCAGCGCATAAAGAATCGCGCAGGTTTCCACGTCCAGTTTCCCGGTGTAGTTCTTCGGCCTGAAGTGCATCTGGAACGCCCGTACCAGCGACTGAAAGAAGTCATCCGTTGCCTGGGCCTGCACGCCATAGCCGTAGGTGGCGAAAGCCTTGAGCACTTCGGCACGCGCGGGCAGCCCGGCAGCGCGGAATTGCTGGACATATTTCTTCTTGGTCGGCTCGTCGTACCAGGCGCCAATGCCGGCTTTGTAGAGCTCTTTCCAGGGCAGCTTGGGGCCCGGATCGGATTTGCGGCCCACCGCGATATCGGAGTGGCCCACCACGTTTTTCGGCGACATGTCCGGATAACGCTGGAGAATATTCAGGGCCAGTTGCTTGAGCGCCTCGACCTGGGAGCGTTCGTAATCCGGAAAGGTGAAGACACCGTTGACGTCGGTGGCTTCGTTGACGATCTCGATACCGATGGAGGTGTCGTTCAAGCCGCTGCGACCGGCCCAGTCACTGACTCCGGCATGCCAGGCGCGGTCTTCTTCGGCCACCAGGTTGAAAATTCGTTGCTCCTGGAAACCCGCGGCCTGATACGTCGGGTCCTGCAGCGCCGGGATCAGGTAATGGGCACTCGCCGCGCCAGTGGTCAACGCCTTGACCGACGCCTCGAAGTTCAGGGCCGTGTAATGCAGCACCAGGAAACGCACCCGCTTGTTGTAGGGCGCGAGGGTGCGGTAGCTGTTGTAGTCGATTGGGATCATGGTTTTGCCTCTGTTTAAAACGGATGGGAGTACGACGCTGGGCCGTACCTGGCGCCTCCCTGCCGGGAGGACCGATTGAGCTCGTTCAATACGAGTACGCGCTCTGCGTCAGGCGGGTATCACGGCAGCGTCGACTCAATGAATCGACGATCTGTTTTGGTCGTTATTCAGGAGTCCGAGCGGGAATCCTTGGGCGGCACCTCACACACACCGAGCCGCTTGGCCGCCCAGCGCTCGTAGAGCCCGATGGCCACATCGGCGCCCGCCATGGAGGTCAGGCAGCCGAAGGCGCCGGCGGTCCAGATCGATACGCCGGCGGCGTACAGCAGCATGATGGTCGAGACCCCGCAGATCACGCAGGCCCCGGAGCGCAGGGCCAGGCGCCGCAGCAGCAACCAGCCGCGGGCGCCCTCCTTGTCGGCGCGCCACA
This sequence comes from Pseudomonas sp. FW305-25, assembly GCF_017351415.1. Classification (NCBI taxonomy): domain Bacteria; kingdom Pseudomonadati; phylum Pseudomonadota; class Gammaproteobacteria; order Pseudomonadales; family Pseudomonadaceae; genus Pseudomonas; species Pseudomonas sp. FW305-25. The sequence continues at coordinate 23,324 of NZ_JACNDE010000010.1, forward strand.
TTTCGCCGGACACCCCACCCACCAGGGCAAGGACGATGACAAGCCAGATGGGCATGTCCAGCAACGCTTGTTGCTCGTTTGTCATGTCACTCCTCCTGAGTGGAAAAGGCCAATGCGCTGGCCCGGTAATCAATTGGCTTGTGTATCAACGGTGCATATCCCGGCATGGCCCACGGTAGGTAGGCATTCCAAAAAGCCCGGTCGCCCGGGCTTTTCAGTAATGCGGTCCTTCGCTTTCCTTTAAGTGGCTAAACGAAAAGGAAACTGACTTTTCGGCGCTACTGGCGCGGTACGAGTCCATTCAAATTGTTCCTCCGACCGCGGTCCCTGCCCGCCGGATAACTGTTCACGGTGCTTTACGCTGCACACCCGGGTCAGTTGCCAACCCTCTGAACCGTCGAGGCCGGTTCATCGCTGCCTTTGCTTTTGCCACTAAAGAGCGGTGTTGCTCACCGCTGTCGGGCGGCTTGGAACGAATAATATGCATGGATGCATATACAGTCAATGCACAAATGCATTTATTTATGCGCGACAAATGCATCTGCGCATGAGCACCGCATAAATAAAGGCGTGGAGGGTTTTCCGCGGGCACAAAAAAGCCCGCTCGATGGCGGGCTTTGGCGTTATGGGCTGCGGTTAACGGGCGTACATGCCCCACCAGAAAACGTGACCGAGGATGACGATCTGCTCTTCCTGCATTTCCTGGAAGCTGTAGTCCTCATCCGGATGTTCGTCGCGGTTGAAGCTACGCAGGCGAATGCCGGAAGGCAGGCGATAGAGCTGCTTCACCCGCAGTTGGCCGTTGTGGTTGATGGCATACAGGTCGCCGTCGATGATGTCGCCGATACCGCACTTGCCGGCATTGACCCCCACCGTGGCGCCGTCGCGCAGCACCGGCAGCATGCTGTTGCCGCGGACCGTCACGCATTTGGCCTGGTCGAACTGCACGCCATTGTGCCGCAGGCTGCGCTTGCCGAAGCGCAGGCTGGAGCGCTCGCTTTCCTCGATGACGAATCTTCCTGATCCCGCAGCCAATTCAACCTCGCGAAGAAAGGGGACCGACACCTCGTCGTCATCGACGGGGGTATCGTCGTCCCACAGACTTATGTCCTTGAGTTCCGAATGCGGATCGGCCGACCGGGCAGGAGCGACAGCCACGCGTCCGCGCAGTTGATCGGTGCTCACCTGGAAGTACTCGGCGATCCGCGAGATGTGTTTGTCCGAAGGATCGACAATCTTGCCGCTGAGGATCCGCGAAAGGGTGGATTGAGGCACACCGGTACGCCGATGGAGTTCCGTGGGGGAAATGCCATCGCGATCGAGCAGCTCTCTTAAGACGGTAGAAACGTTGCGCTTTTGCATAATGCGCATATTGCGGGTTATTTTCGCCGACGGCAAATGCTAAAATGCATATTCATGCATAAAACACCCGAAATCCTGCTGGGTTCATCCCTGCGAAGGTCGGACCGCCCATGGTAACCTTGCGCCCATCGCGAAAAAGCCGGGCCCATGCCCTCTGCTTTTGCCCACCCTTTCAACGAATCAACCTGACGACCCGATGAATAAAGCGCTCACCGATCTGTCCTCCCACACGCCGATGATGCAGCAGTACTGGCGCCTCAAGAACCAGCACCCTGACCAGCTGATGTTCTATCGCATGGGCGACTTCTACGAAATCTTCTATGAAGACGCAAAGAAGGCCGCCAAGTTGCTGGACATCACCCTGACCGCGCGCGGGCAGTCGGCTGGCCAGGCGATTCCGATGTGCGGGATTCCTTATCACGCCGCCGAAGGTTACCTGGCCAAGCTGGTGAAGCTCGGCGAGTCGGTGGTGATCTGCGAACAGGTCGGCGACCCGGCCACCAGCAAGGGCCCGGTGGAGCGCCAGGTGGTGCGGATCATCACCCCGGGGACCGTCAGCGACGAGGCCCTGCTCGACGAACGCCGGGATAACCTGATCGCGGCGGTGCTGGGCGACGAGCGTTTATTCGGTCTCGCGGTGCTGGACATCACCAGTGGCAATTTCACGGTCCTGGAAATCAAGGGCTGGGAAAACCTGCTGGCCGAGCTGGAACGCATCAACCCGGTGGAACTGTTGATCCCGGATGACTGGCCGCAAGGCCTGCCGGCGGAAAAACGCCGTGGCGTGCGCCGTCGCGCGCCCTGGGACTTCGAACGCGACTCGGCCCACAAGAGCTTGTGCCAGCAGTTCTCCACCCAGGACCTCAAGGGTTTCGGCTGCGAGAACCTGACCCTGGCCATCGGCGCCGCCGGTTGCCTGCTGAGTTATGCCAAGGAAACCCAGCGCACCGCCCTGCCCCACCTGCGCAGCCTGCGTCACGAGCGCCTGGACGACACTGTGGTGCTCGACGGCGCCAGCCGGCGCAACCTGGAGCTGGACACCAACCTCGCCGGCGGCCGCGACAATACCCTGCAGTCGGTGGTCGACCGTTGCCAGACCGCCATGGGCAGCCGCCTGCTGACCCGCTGGCTGAACCGCCCGCTGCGCGACTTGAAAGTCCTGCAGGCGCGGCAAACTTCGATTGGCTGCCTGCTGGACGGTTACCGTTTCGAAAGGCTGCAACCGCAGCTCAAGGAAATCGGCGACATCGAGCGGATCCTCGCCCGTATCGGCCTGCGCAACGCCCGCCCCCGCGACCTGGCGCGCCTGCGTGATGCCCTGGCGGCGCTGCCGGAACTGCAAGTGGCGATGACCGAACTCGAGGCCGAGCACCTGAGCCAACTGGCCGTGACCACCAGCACTTACCCGGAACTGGCCGCGCTGCTGGAGAAAGCCATCATCGACAACCCGCCAGCGGTGATCCGCGATGGCGGCGTGCTGAAGACCGGTTACGACGCCGAGCTGGACGAGCTGCAATCGCTGAGCGAAAACGCCGGCCAGTTCCTCATCGACCTGGAAGCCCGGGAAAAGGCCCGTACCGGCCTGGCCAACCTGAAAGTCGGCTACAACCGGATTCACGGCTACTTCATCGAATTGCCAAGCAAACAGGCGGAACAGGCCCCGGCGGACTACATCCGGCGCCAGACCCTCAAGGGCGCCGAACGCTTCATCACTCCGGAGCTCAAGGCCTTCGAGGATAAGGCGCTATCCGCCAAGAGCCGCGCCCTGGCCCGCGAGAAGATGCTCTACGAAGCCTTGCTGGAGACCCTGATCGGTCACCTGCCGCCGCTGCAGGACACCGCGGGGGCGTTGGCTGAGCTGGACGTGCTGAGCAACCTGGCCGAGCGAGCGCTGAATCTCGACCTCAATTGCCCGCGCTTCGTCAGCGAGCCGTGCATGCGCATCACCCAGGGTCGCCACCCGGTGGTCGAGCAGGTCCTGACCACGCCGTTCGTGGCCAACGACCTGAGCCTCGACGATCAGACCCGGATGTTGGTGATCACTGGCCCGAACATGGGTGGTAAATCCACTTATATGCGGCAAACCGCGCTGATCGTGCTGCTGGCCCATATCGGCAGCTTCGTGCCGGCAGCGAGCTGCGAGCTGTCTCTGGTGGACCGGATCTTTACCCGGATCGGCTCCAGTGACGACCTGGCCGGCGGTCGTTCCACCTTCATGGTGGAAATGAGCGAAACCGCCAACATCCTGCATAACGCTACCGAGCGCAGCCTGGTGCTGATGGACGAAGTGGGTCGCGGCACCAGTACCTTCGATGGTCTGTCCCTGGCCTGGGCTGCGGCAGAACGTCTCGCCCAGCTGCGGGCGTACACCCTGTTCGCCACCCACTACTTCGAGCTCACCGTCCTGCCGGAAAATGAACCGCTGGTGGCCAACGTGCACCTCAATGCCACCGAGCACAACGAACGCATCGTGTTCCTGCACCACGTGCTGCCAGGTCCTGCCAGCCAGAGCTATGGCCTGGCCGTGGCCCAGCTGGCGGGGGTTCCGAGCGATGTGATCGTCCGTGCCCGCGAGCACCTGAGTCGCCTGGAGACCACCAGCCTGCCCCATGAAGCGCCGTCTCCGGTAGCGGGCAAGCCTTCAGTCCCGCAGCAAAGCGACATGTTCGCCAGCCTGCCGCACCCGGTACTCGATGACCTGGCCAAGCTCGATCTGGACGACATGACCCCGCGCAAGGCACTGGAAATGCTCTATACATTGAAGACACGCATCTAACGCTGATGCTTTCAAGCTGTTAGAATCTCGCGCGGTTTGGGATGCTGCGGACTATTAGCCTGGTCCGCAGACTATCGCTCCCGAACCTGGCGACCCCGTCCTGAAGGGGCTCCGCTGCCGCCGCCTGAGGAGAGAATTAGAAATGACCTTCGTCGTCACCGACAACTGCATCAAGTGCAAGTACACCGACTGCGTAGAAGTCTGTCCGGTGGACTGCTTTTACGAAGGCCCGAACTTCCTGGTGATTCACCCGGATGAGTGCATTGATTGCGCGCTGTGCGAGCCTGAATGCCCCGCTGTAGCGATCTTCTCCGAGGACGAAGTTCCAGAAGAGATGCAGGAGTTCATTCAGTTGAACGTTGAGCTGGCCGAGATCTGGCCCAACATCACTGAAAAGAAAGATTCCCTGCCCGATGCCGAAGAGTGGGATGGCGTCAAAGGCAAGATCAAGGATCTCGAACGCTGATTACCTCGCGTTCCCCAAAAAGGCCCGTTGCGGGCCTTTTTGCTGTTCCGGATTCACTTTTACACAGGCAAAAAAAGGGGCGGTATGACCCGCCCACCTTTTTTCCCTAGTCCCTGTGTTCCTTTTCATCGTCCTGATGAATCGCGTCCTGCGATGTCCTGACCATCATCCTTGATGGCTGTGTCTATCCGTCGACACAGGGCTGATATTAGAGAGTTTCCATGACAGAGCAATGGCACTGACAGGTAGAAAACGTGTCGGACATTGTTCTAAACATTAAAATAAGTCGTTATAAATCAATAAGATAACTAAAAACCTCAGATCAAACGGACAACTTTCATACCGCATAAAAACCGAACACTTACGAAAGAGTCAGCCTTTACTTACATGCTCTTTCAGCTATTGAACGCGCGCCTGCCTATTTCATCTGGCTCCTATCGATTACCCAATAAAAAGCCCCGAACGTGTCGGGGCTTTTCACGGCAGGATCGCTCGTGCCGTTACTGGAACAGCGACTCGCTGGAGAGGCCGTTCTTCTCGAGGATCTCACGCAGACGCTTGAGACCTTCGACCTGGATCTGGCGTACCCGCTCTCGGGTAAGCCCGATCTCCAGGCCCACATCTTCCAGGGTGCTGCTCTCGTGGCCGCGCAAGCCGAAGCGGCGAACCACCACTTCACGCTGCTTGTCGGTCAATTCGGAAAGCCACTGATCGATGCTTTGCGACAGGTCGTCATCCTGCAGCAGCTCGCACGGATCGGTAGGACGATCGTCGGTGAGGGTGTCCAGCAGGGTTTTATCCGAATCCGGACCCAGCGAGACGTCGACTGAAGAAACCCGCTCGTTCAAGCCCAGCATGCGCTTGACCTCACCTACCGGTTTCTCCAGCAGGTTGGCGATTTCTTCAGGGGAGGGTTCATGGTCGAGTTTCTGTGTCAGCTCCCGTGCTGCCCGCAGGTAGACGTTGAGCTCTTTGACCACATGAATCGGCAGCCGGATAGTCCGGGTCTGGTTCATGATTGCCCGTTCGATGGTTTGACGGATCCACCAGGTGGCATAGGTCGAGAAGCGGAAACCGCGCTCTGGATCGAACTTCTCCACCGCCCGGATCAGACCGAGGTTGCCCTCTTCGATCAAGTCCAGCAGCGAAAGCCCACGATTGACATAACGTCGGGCGATTTTCACCACCAGACGCAGGTTGCTTTCAATCATGCGCTTGCGCCCGGCCGGATCGCCACTTTGCGACAGACGCGCAAAATGAACTTCTTCTTCCGGAGAGAGCAATGGGGAAAAGCCGATTTCATTGAGATACAGCTGCGTCGCGTCGAGCGCTCGCGTGTAATCAATGTATTTGTGTTGTTTCAATGAAGCGGAGTGTTTGGATTTGGCACGAACTGAAGGTACAGCAGATCCCTCATTCGACATCGAATCAGTGGCGATATCCGTCTCCATAAGGAGAACTTCATCGTCGATGTCAAACTCCGGCACTTCTTTACTGAGAGCCATTGTTATAGTCCTTTGGTGAGTTCGACCTCAGGCTCAAGCGACGCCTTTATCCTTGGCAACGCTGGAACCTGTTCCCTCTACGTGACGGAACAGGCTTGGTAACGGATCAACGACGTGGCAGGAATTGCAGCGGATCTACAGGTTTACCTTGTCGGCGAATCTCAAAGTGCAGTTTCACCCGGTCTGTACCAGTTGATCCCATTTCGGCAATTGTCTGTCCGACTTTGACCTGCTGCCCCTCCCGAACCAACAGCCTACGGCTGTGGCCGTAAGCACTGACGTAGGTATCGCTGTGTTTGATGATGACCAGTTCGCCGTAGCCCCTTAAGCCACTCCCGGCGTAAACCACCGTCCCATCAGACGCAGCTAAAACAGGCTGTCCCAAATCCCCGGCGATATCAATGCCTTTATTCAAACTACCGTTTGAAGAGAATTTTCCAATCAGAATACCGTTCGCAGGCCAGCCCCAGCCCTTTGGCGCGGGGCCTGCAGGCGGTAATGGAGCCGGCGCGGGCTGGCTCGCAATCGTTGGCGCGGCCCCTGCCGGACGACGAATTACCGTGGTTTTACTTGAAGAAGATGCACTGGAAGCCGACTTTGTAACCACGGCTGTCGGGGCCGAACCCGAGCGGCCGTCGAAGCGGATGGTCTGCCCCGGGTGAATGGTATACGGCTCGGCAATATTGTTGCGCGCGGCCAGGGCCTTGTAGTCCCAGCCATAACGGAAGGCGATGGAGAACAGGGTGTCGCCGCGACGAACCGTGTATTGCCCCGTGGTCACCGTCGGGCGCTGCGGTACCGCGCTGGTGCGATCGACGACCCGGGCGCTGCTCGACTTATTGCTCGAACAGCCGACCAACAGAGAACTCAAGACAAGGCCAATCACCAGTCGCTGAAAGCTTGTTGTACCCATACGCTGCGCAATGACTGTGAGACTCACCCGCCGCTCCCTTTGTGGTGGTTGAAGATAATTAGTGCCTGGCTCAGGCATGAAATGTCGCAAGTATAACCGGCCACCCACGCTTTATTCCCGGCAAAGCGAAATCGGCAGGCATCAGCATATCGATCAGGGTTCAAGGTTACTTAACCGATTGATCAAGCTGTAAGACCAAGCCGATCAAACAGAATTCACCCGTTCCAAACAAATGCTCAGGCCAATGGCCCGTTGAGCAAGGGAACGAAGCGAACCGAGCCGAGAACCTGCCGTGAAAACCCCTGCTCCTCACGAATGACCAGCATCAGTTGCTGCACTTCGCCGGCACCGACTGGAATCACCATCCGGCCACCGGGCGCCAATTGGTCCAGCAGGGCCTGGGGGATGTCGGTGGCGACCGCCGTCACGATGATCCCGTTGTACGGCGCCAGCGCCGGCCAGCCTTCCCAGCCGTCGCCCCAGCGGAATACTACGTTGCGCAGGTTCAGCTCGACCAGACGCTCCTTGGCCCGATCCTGCAACACCTTGATGCGCTCGACCGAGAACACCCGCTCCACCAGTTGTGACAATACCGCCGTCTGGTAACCCGACCCGGTGCCGATCTCCAGCACCTTGTCCAACGGGCCAGCCGCCAGCAGCAACTCGCTCATGCGCGCCACCATATAAGGCTGCGAGATCGTCTGGTTGTGCCCGATCGGCAGGGCCGTGTCTTCATAGGCGCGATGCGCCAGGGCCTCGTCGACGAACAGATGCCGCGGTGTACGCCGAATGACTTCCAGTACCTGGGCGTTGGACAGGCCTTCATCGTAAAGACGCTGGATCAAGCGCTCACGGGTACGCTGGGAAGTCATCCCGATACCGCGACGCAACAAATCGTCCTGCTCGCGAGCCATCAGCGCAGCCCCTCCAGCCAGCCATCAAGACTTCTGAAGGCATCATTGAAGGTGCGATCGAGCTGCAACGGCGTGATCGACACATAGCCCTGCATGATGGCGTGGAAGTCCGTACCCGGGCCGCCGTCCTCGGCGTCCCCCGCCGCCGCGATCCAATAACCGGCCTTGCCGCGCGGGTCGACCGTCTTCATCGGCGCCGCCGCCCGGGCGCGATGGCCCAGGCGAGTCAACTGAATGCCACGAATATGATCAAGGGGCAGATTGGGAATGTTCACGTTCAGCACGGTACGTGGTGGCAGATCCAGCTGCCCGTGGGCCTCGACCAGTTTGCGGGCGAAATAGGCAGCCGTCGGCAGGTTGTCCACCTGACGCGAAACGAACGAAAAGGCAAACGCCGGCAGGTTCAGGAAACGCCCTTCCAGGGCCGCGGCGACGGTGCCGGAATACAGCACGTCGTCACCCAGGTTAGCCCCGAGGTTGATTCCGGACACGACCATGTCCGGATCGCGTTCCAGCAGCCCGTTGAGGCCCAGGTGCACGCAATCGGTGGGGGTGCCATTGATACTGATGAAACCGTTACTCAAGGTGTGCGGGTGCAACGGCCGGTCCAGCGTCAGCGAGCTGCTGGCGCCGCTTTTGTCCTGGTCCGGGGCGATCACCACGCACTCGGCGTAATCCGCCAGCGCAGCATGAAGCGCGGCGAGACCGGGTGCTGTTACACCATCGTCGTTAGAAATCAGAATACGCATGGGCTGTCCGTCTGCCCCACCGGCACCAGATCGACGAGTTCACGCACCAATACGGTGGCGAAGCATCCGGCCGGCAGGACGAATTCCAGTTGCAGAATGTCAGGCTCGGGATAATGCCACGTCAACCCGCCAATGGGCAGCCGCAGGATGCGACGTTCGTGGCTCATTCCGGCTTTAATCAACCAATCGCGCAGATCCGCTTCGTCGGCAGCCACCTGCTGTTCCAGCAGCTGGGTCGCCCCGGCGGCCGGCGATTCGCCTTCGCCCCACTGCGGGCCGGTCGGGTGCAAGTCGAGGATGGCCAGGCGCGGATCGCTGCATTCGGCTTCGCCGGCCGGGAAAAAACTGCGGCTGTCGGTGAAGGCCAGCAGGTCGCCGACCTGGGCCCGTTGCCAACTGCCATCGGCCACGCGCGCCGCCAGTACCCGGTTGAACAGATAGCTGCGTGCGGTGGAAAGCAGCCGCGAACGTACATTGCGCTGCTCCGGCAAGGCCTTGCGGGCGGCCCAATCGCGGGCATCGACCAGGTTACCGCCGTTATGGCCAAAACGCTGGGCGCCGAAATAATTGGGGATGCCGTGTTTGACGATCGATTGCAGGCGCTCCTCGATCCCCGCCTTGTCTGCCTTCAATTCAGTCAGGCGCAGGGTAAAGCCGTTGGCCGCATGGGCGCCGCGTTGCAGCTTGCGCTTGTGGCGGATCAGCTTGAGGATCTTCAGCGTGTCGTTTTCAGCCGCCGACAGATCGGGATCCGCCTTGCCGGGCAACTGCACACTGAACCACTGCCGGGTCAGCGCCTGGCGATCCTTCAAGCCGGCATAGCTGACGGTGCGCAGCGGCACACCCGCGGCCTTGGCAATCCGCCGCGCCGCTTCTTCGGTGTTCAGGCCGCGCTTTTCCACCCACAACCACAGGTGTTCGCCTTCGCCGGTCAGGGGAATGTCCAGGACTTCGTCGACCTGGAAGTCTTCGGCGGTGGCCTTCAGTACCGCGCTACCCAGGGCTTCGCCATAGGCCCGTGGGCCCAACAGTTGCAGTTCGTTCATGCGCGCAGCAACAAGGCAACGGAATGCACGGCGATGCCTTCTTCGCGCCCGACGAAACCGAGCTTTTCGGTGGTGGTGGCCTTGACGTTCACTTGATCCAACTCGACTTGCAGATCCGCGGCAATCAGCGCGCGCATCGTTTCAATATGGGGGGCCATCTTCGGCGCCTGGGCCACGATGGTGTTATCGACGTTGCCGACCTTCCAGCCCTTGGCATGGATCAGTGCGACGACATGACGCAACAGCACTCGGCTGTCGGCGCCCTTGAACTGCGGATCGGTGTCCGGGAAATGTTTGCCGATGTCGCCCAGTGCGGCAGCACCCAGCAAGGCATCGCTCAGAGCATGCAACAGCACGTCGCCGTCGGAGTGGGCGAGCAGCCCGAAGCTGTGTGCAATACGCACGCCGCCCAGAGTGATGAAATCGCCTTTAGCGAAACGGTGCACATCGTAGCCGTGGCCAATACGCATAAAAAAACGCCCTGATTGAGTCAGGGCGTGATTCTACCTGCTTTGGCGGACATTAGCCGCTCAGAGCGCGCGCATGATGCTGCAGGTGGTCGCCGATGAAGCTGGCGATGAAGAAATAGCTGTGGTCGTAGCCGGGTTGCAGACGCAACGTCAGCGGATGACCGGCGGCTTTCGCCGCCTGTTGCAGCACTTCGGGCTTGAGCTGATTGGCCAGGAAATCGTCACGATCGCCCTGGTCCACCAGCAACGGCAGCTTTTCGCTGGCTTCCTGGATCAGCACGCTGGCATCCCATTCGCGCCAACGGGAGCGCTCTTCGCCCAGGTAACGGGAAAACGCTTTCTGCCCCCACGGGCAATCCATCGGGTTGCTGATCGGTGCGAAGGCCGACACCGACTGGTAGCGCCCCGGATTGCGCAACGCGCAGACCAGAGCACCGTGGCCGCCCATGGAGTGCCCACTGATGCCGCGCTTGTCCGAAGCCGGAAAATGCGCCTCGACCAATGCCGGCAGCTCCTGCACCACATAGTCATGCATGCGGTAATGCTCGGCCCAGGGCTGCTGGGTGGCATTCAGATAGAACCCGGCCCCCAGACCGAAGTCCCAGGCGCCATCCGGGTCGCCCGGCACGCCAGGGCCACGCGGGCTGGTATCCGGCGCGACAATGATCAATCCCAGCTCGGCAGCCAGACGCTGGGCACCGGCCTTTTGCATAAAGTTCTCGTCGGTGCAGGTCAGGCCGGACAACCAGTACAGCACCGGCAGCTTGCCGCCCTGCTCCGCCTGCGGCGGCAGGTACACGGCGAACACCATGTCGCAGCCCAGCACCTCGGAATGATGCTTGTAGCGTTTGTGCCAGCCGCCGAAGCTTTTCTGGCAGGACAGGTTTTCCAGACTCATGGGCATTTCAGCTGCAGGCTTCAAGCTTCAAGCTGCAAGTTGGCGGTGATCGCTCTTGCAGCTTCCGGCTTGCAGCTTGCCACTGCTCCTTAGAAATGAATGACGGTACGGATGCTCTTGCCTTCATGCATCAGGTCGAAGGCCTTGTTGATGTCCTCCAGCCCCATGGTGTGGGTGATGAAGGTATCCAACGGGATTTCGCCGCTCTGGGCCATTTCCACATAGCTTGGCAACTCGGAGCGGCCACGCACGCCACCAAATGCCGAACCGCGCCAGACGCGCCCGGTAACCAGCTGGAACGGACGGGTGGAGATTTCCTGGCCGGCACCGGCCACGCCGATGATCACCGACTCGCCCCAACCCTTGTGGCAGCACTCCAGTGCGGCACGCATCAGCTGCACGTTGCCGATGCACTCGAAGGAGAAGTCCACGCCGCCGTCGGTCATGTCGACGATGACCTCCTGGATCGGCCGGTCGAAGTCTTTCGGGTTCACGCAATCGGTGGCGCCCAGCTGCTTGGCGATCTCGAACTTGGCCGGGTTGATGTCGATGGCGATAATCCGGCCAGCCTTGGCTTTCACGGCACCGATCACCGCCGACAGGCCGATGCCGCCCAGACCGAAGATCGCCACGGTATCGCCGGCCTTGACCTTGGCGGTATTGATCACCGCGCCGATCCCGGTGGTGACGCCGCAACCCAGCAGGCAGACTTTTTCCAGAGGCGCTTCTTTAGGGATCTTGGCCACCGAGATTTCCGGCAACACGGTGTACTCGGAAAAGGTCGAGGTGCCCATGTAGTGGAAAATCGGCTGGCCTTTATAGGAGAAACGGGTGGTGCCGTCCGGCATCAGGCCCTTGCCCTGGGTGGCGCGGATCGCCTGGCACAGGTTGGTCTTGCCCGACAGGCAGAATTTGCACTTGCCGCATTCCGGGGTGTACAGCGGGATCACATGATCGCCCACGGCCACCGAGGTCACGCCCTCGCCGATGGCCTCGACCACGGCACCGCCTTCGTGACCGAGGATCGACGGGAAGATGCCTTCCGGATCGGCGCCGGACAGGGTGTAGGCGTCGGTGTGGCACACGCCGGAAGCGACGACCCGCAACAACACCTCGCCAGCCTTGGGCATGGCGACATCGACTTCAACGATCTCAAGGGGTTTCTTGGCCTCGAAGGCAACGGCAGCGCGCGACTTGATCATCCAGGGTCTCCAGCGAATAAAAACGAGACAGGGAGTGTAAAACAGCGCCTGACGATGAATAATCCGGACAAAAGCAAAACATTATTGCTGTACAGGGATAATCACCATGAACGAGAACCGCTGGGAAGGCATCGACGAATTCGTCGCCGTGGCCGAGTGCAGCCAGTTCACCGCCGCCGCGGAGCGCCTCGGGGTGTCGTCTTCCCATATCAGCCGGCAGATCGTCCGCCTGGAAGAACGGCTGCAGACCCGCCTGCTGTATCGCAGTACCCGCCGAGTGACCCTGACCGAGGCCGGACAGACGTTCTTGCAGCATTGCCAGCGCCTGCAGGACGGGCGCGAAGAGGCATTGCGCGCCGTCGGCGACCTGACCAGCGAGCCCAAGGGCATGCTGCGCATGACCTGTGCGGTGGCTTACGGCGAGCGGTTTATCGTGCCGCTGGTCACCAGTTTCATGGGGCTTTATCCGCAACTGCGGGTGGATATCGAACTGAGTAACCGGCCCCTGGACCTGGTGCACGAGGGCCTGGACCTGGCGATTCGCCTCGGTCGCCTGCAGGACTCACGACTGGTGGCGACCCGCCTGGCGCCACGCCGCATGTACCTCTGCGCCTCGCCGTCCTACCTGGAACGCTACGGCCGCCCCCACAGCCTGTCGGAATTGAGTCGCCACAACTGCCTGATCGGCAGCTCGGACATCTGGCAGCTGGAGCAGGACGGCCGCGAGTTCTCCCAGCGGGTGCAAGGCAACTGGCGCTGCAACAGCGGGCAGGCCGTGCTGGATGCAGCGCTACAGGGGGTTGGCCTCTGCCAGCTACCGGATTATTACGTGCTGGAGCATTTGCATCAGGGCAGCCTGATTTCCCTGCTCGAGGCGCATCAGCCGCCGAATACCGCGGTGTGGGCGCTGTATCCGCAACAACGGCATCTGTCGCCCAAGGTGCGCAAGCTGGTGGACTATCTCAAGGAGGGGTTGGCCAAACGGCCGGAGTACAAGGATTGATCCGTAGCCGCTGCGGCAGGCTGCGATCGGCTACGCAATACCCGTCATAGCGGACAACGCGGTCGATCGGCTTGAAGTACATGACGACTACAAAAAACGCGTCCCGTTCCGGGCCGTTCGCAGCCTGCGGCAGCGGCTACAGGGGCCCGCGAAAAGCTACGCTCAGCGGCGATTGGCCCAACGCTGGCGCAGCCACTCCAGGTCTTCCGGACGGGTCACCTTGAGGTTGTCCGAACGCCCTTCGATCAGGCGTGGCGCCTGGCCGGCCCATTCCATCGCCGACGCTTCATCGGTAATCGCCACATCCGCCACCAGGCTGTCGGCCAAGGCGCGATGCAAGGCGCCAAGACGGAACATCTGCGGCGTATAGGCTTGCCAGATCGGGCTGCGGTCCACGGTTTCCAGCACCCGTCCGTGCTTGTCGATCCGCTTCAGGGTGTCACGGGCCGGCACCGCGAGCAGGCCGCCCACCGGGTCATCCGCCAGTTCGCTCAGCAGCTTGTCCAGGTCATCACGGGACAGGTTCGGCCGTGCGGCATCGTGAACCAGCACCCAGTCTTCATCCGCAGCGCCCTGGGCATGCAGATGGAGCAAGGCATTGAGGACCGATCCGGAACGCTCCGCACCGCCTTCGACCCGCTGAATTCTTGGGTCATGGGCACAGGCCAGGGTCGGCCAGTAAGGATCGTCAAGCGCCAGGCTGACCACCAGCCCCTTCAGGCAAGGATGGTCGAGGAAACAGCCGAGGCTGTGTTCGAGAATAGTGCGCCCGCCCAGTTGCAAGTATTGCTTGGGACGGTCCGCGGCCATGCGGGCACCGACGCCCGCGGCAGGAATCACGGCCCAGAAGGCCGGTAACGACTGGATCATTGGGCCAACTGGTAGAGGGTTTCGCCCTCCTTGACCATGCCCAGTTCATGACGAGCCCGCTCTTCCACGGTCTCCATGCCTTTCTTCAATTCCATGACTTCCGCGTCGAGTACACGATTGCGCTCCAGCAAGCGCTCGTTTTCAGCGCGCTGATCGGCAATTTGCTGAGTCAGGTCGGTTACCTGCGCCAAGCTGCCATTCCCCACCCAGAGGCGGTACTGCAGGCCAGCCAGCAGCAAGAGCAAGACGAGGAACAACCAATTGGGACTGCGCATCGAATATCGGGTATCCAGTGAAAAAAGACAGCCATGCCAACAACTTCGAACCTACTGACAGCACGAAGCCTGGAAGAACCAGGCTTGTGCTCTTAAGGCATCAGATTAGTGGCAAAAATCTCGCTGATGCGATTTTTCTGACCCAATCCGGTGTCTTTGTACCATCTACCGCTTAACCGCGAAACTCGCTGCGGCCGTTGTACTTGGCTTTGCCATTCAATTGCTCTTCGATACGCAGCAATTGGTTGTACTTGGACACGCGGTCGGAACGGCACAGCGAACCGGTCTTGATCTGGCCAGCCGAGGTGCCCACGGCCAGGTCGGCAATGGTCGAGTCTTCGGTTTCGCCGGAACGGTGCGAAATCACTGCGGTGTAACCGGCAGCCTTGGCCATCTGGATGGCTTCCAGGGTTTCGGTCAGGGTGCCGATCTGGTTGAACTTGATCAGGATCGAGTTGGCGATCTTCTTGTCGATGCCTTCTTTCAGGATCTTGGTGTTGGTCACGAACAGGTCGTCGCCCACCAGTTGGGTCTTCTCGCCGATCTTGTCGGTGAGGATCTTCCAGCCAGCCCAGTCGGACTCGTCCAGACCGTCTTCGATGGAGATGATCGGGTAACGCTCGGTCAGGCCTTTCAGGTAGTCGGCGAAACCTTCAGCGGTGAACACCTGGCCTTCGCCGGACAGGTTGTACTTGCCGTCTTCGAAGAACTCGCTGGCTGCGCAGTCCAGAGCCAGGGTCACGTCGGTGCCCAGCTTGTAACCGGCGTTGGCCACGGCTTCGGAGATCACTTTCAGAGCGTCTTCGTTGGAAGCCAGGTTCGGCGCGAAACCACCTTCATCACCCACGGCGGTGCTCAGGCCACGGGCTTTCAGCACAGCCTTGAGGTGATGGAAAATCTCGGTGCCCATGCGCAGGCCTTCGGAGAAGGACTTGGCGCCAACCGGCTGCACCATGAATTCCTGGATGTCGACGTTGTTATCGGCGTGCTCGCCACCGTTGATGATGTTCATCATCGGCACCGGCATCGAGTAGACGCCCGGTGTGCCGTTCAGGTTGGCGATGTGCGCATACAGCGGCAGGTCCTGGTCCTGTGCTGCTGCCTTGGCCGCGGCCAGGGAAACGGCGAGGATCGCGTTGGCGCCCAGGGTGGCCTTGTTGTCGGTACCGTCCAGCTTGATCATCGCCTGATCGAGGGATTTCTGGTCGCTTGGGTCTTTACCCAGCAGCAGGTCACGGATCGGACCATTGATGTTGGCTACGGCCTTCAGTACGCCCTTGCCCAGGTAACGGCTCTTGTCGCCATCACGCAGCTCCAGCGCTTCACGCGAGCCGGTGGAGGCACCGGACGGCGCGCAGGCGCTGCCGATGATGCCGTTATCGAGAAGCACGTCCGCTTCGACGGTGGGGTTGCCACGGGAGTCGAGAACTTCACGACCTTTGATGTCGACGATTTTTGCCATTGTTGTAAACACTCCAAAGTTGACGAAAACGACGCAGCTGAAGGGAATCTCTTTACCGTCGGCAAGCAGGGAACAGGAGGCAGACTTGCGGACGATAAGGCTCAGGCCCGCGGGCCTGAGCAATTAATCGTGCGGTA
The DNA here is from genome assembly GCF_017351415.1 of Pseudomonas sp. FW305-25. Taxonomy (NCBI): domain Bacteria; kingdom Pseudomonadati; phylum Pseudomonadota; class Gammaproteobacteria; order Pseudomonadales; family Pseudomonadaceae; genus Pseudomonas; species Pseudomonas sp. FW305-25. The sequence goes on from NZ_JACNDE010000010.1 coordinate 39,372, forward strand.
CTTTACCGGAGAAATCGGTTTTACGCGGTCTCTACCGTCGGAAAACTCTTAACCAGTTCGTCCAGGGCCTTGAGCTGGGCCAGGAAAGGTTCGAGCTTGTCCAGGCGCAGGGCGCATGGACCGTCGCATTTGGCGTTGTCCGGGTCCGGGTGGGCTTCCAGGAACAGGCCGGCCAGGGACTGGCTCATGCCGGCCTTGGCCAGGCCGGTGACCTGGGCACGGCGACCGCCAGCCGAATCGGCGCGACCACCGGGCATTTGCAGCGCGTGGGTCACATCGAAGAACACCGGGTATTCGAACTGCTTCATGATGCCGAAGCCGAGCATGTCCACCACCAGGTTGTTGTAGCCGAAGCTCGAACCACGCTCGCAGAGGATCAGCTGATCGTTACCCGCTTCCTCGCATTTGCTCAGGATATGTTTCATTTCCTGGGGTGCGAGGAACTGGGCTTTCTTGATGTTGATCACCGCACCGGTCTTGGCCATCGCGACCACCAGGTCGGTCTGGCGCGACAGGAAGGCCGGCAGCTGGATGATGTCGCAGACCTCGGCGACGACCGCGGCCTGGTACGGCTCGTGGACATCGGTGATGATCGGCACACCGAAGGCTTGCTTGATGTCCTGGAAGATGCGCATGCCCTCTTCCAGGCCAGGACCACGATAAGAGGTCACAGAAGACCGATTGGCCTTGTCGAAACTGGCCTTGAACACGTAAGGGATACCGAGTTTTTCGGTGACCTTCACGTACTCTTCGCAGACCTGCATGGCCATGTCACGGCTTTCCAGCACGTTCATGCCGCCGAACAGCACCATGGGCTTGTCGTTGGCAATCTCGATGTCGCCGACGCGGATGATCTTCTGTGCCATCGGGGTTACGCCTTCTTCTGGTGTTGAGCCAAAGCCGCCTTGACGAAGCCACTGAACAGCGGATGGCCGTCACGTGGGGTCGAGGTGAACTCAGGGTGGAACTGGCAGGCGACGAACCATGGATGATCCTGCGCCTCGACCACTTCAACCAGCGCGCCATCGCCGGAGCGACCGGAAACCTTCAGACCGGCGTCGATCAGCTGCGGCAGCAGGTTGTTGTTCACTTCGTAGCGATGACGGTGACGCTCGACGATCACGTCCTTGGCGTAGCAATCGTGCACCTTGGAGCCAGCTTCGAGCAGGCATTCCTGAGCGCCGAGACGCATGGTGCCGCCCAGGTCGGAGGCTTCGGTACGGGTTTCGACGGCACCGGTGGCATCAGCCCACTCGGTGATCAGGCCGACGACCGGGTGACCGCTGGCGCGATCGAACTCGGTGGAGTTGGCGTCTTTCCAGCCCATGACGTTACGAGCGAACTCGATCACGGCCACTTGCATGCCCAGGCAGATACCCAGGTACGGCACTTTGTTTTCGCGAGCGTACTGGACGGCGGTGATCTTGCCTTCCACGCCACGCAGACCGAAGCCGCCTGGCACCAGGATCGCATCGACGCCTTCAAGCAGCGCGGTGCCCTGGTTCTCGATGTCTTCAGAATCGATATAACGCAGGTTGACCTTGGTGCGGTTGGTGATGCCGGCGTGACTCATCGCTTCGATCAGCGACTTGTAGGCGTCCAGCAGCTCCATGTACTTGCCGACCATGGCGATGGTGACTTCGTGCTCGGGGTTGAGCTTGGCGTCGACCACTTTTTCCCACTCGGACAGATCGGCACCGTTGCATTGCAGGCCGAAACGCTCGACGACGAAATCGTCCAGACCCTGGGCGTGCAGCACGGCCGGGATCTTGTAGATGGTGTCGACGTCTTCCAGGGAGATCACCGCGCGCTCTTCAACGTTGGTGAACAGCGCGATCTTGCGACGCGAGGACACATCCACCGGATGGTCGGAGCGGCAGATCAGCACGTCAGGCTGCAGGCCGATGGAACGCAGCTCTTTCACCGAGTGCTGGGTTGGCTTGGTCTTGGTCTCGCCAGCGGTAGCGATGTACGGAACCAGAGTCAGGTGCATCAGCATCGCGCGCTTGGAACCGACTTCGACACGCAGCTGGCGGATGGCCTCGAGGAACGGTTGCGACTCGATGTCGCCCACGGTGCCGCCGATTTCTACCAGGGCCACGTCGGCATCGCCGGCGCCCTTGATGATGCGGCGCTTGATCTCGTCGGTGATGTGCGGAATCACCTGGATGGTGGCGCCCAGGTAGTCACCACGGCGCTCTTTGCGCAGCACGTGCTCGTAGACGCGACCGGTGGTGAAGTTGTTGTTCTGGGTCATGGTCGTGCGGATGAACCGCTCGTAGTGGCCCAGGTCCAGGTCGGTCTCGGCGCCGTCGTGGGTGACGAACACTTCACCGTGCTGGAACGGGCTCATGGTGCCCGGGTCGACGTTGATGTACGGGTCCAGCTTGAGCATGGTGACCTTAAGTCCCCGCGCCTCCAGGATGGCCGCCAATGAAGCCGAGGCAATGCCTTTCCCCAATGAAGAAACAACACCGCCCGTGACGAATATGTAGCGCGTCATGAAAAACCCTAGAAGTCTGCGTTAAAGCGGTCCGAGCCGCCGGGGAAAGCGAAGGAAGGCCGAAGCCCCCGATCACCTGCATTAATCACAGTGCACCTTTCAAAAAAACCGCCGCGTTGGGACAGACCGGAAGAGAAAACACCGGTACGTTGCTCGCTACACATTTTTTGGAATCGCCCAGCAAAGACTGCTTGGTAATCGGCAACTCCTGCAATTCAGGCGAATCCACAGAAGTTGTATCAAGAAGGGAGCGTAGTCTACCGGAAAGGGACTTTCAGCTCAAACCTTGATCGCTCGAAGGCGGCTGCCAATACAATTGCCAACCTTCATGGGCATTTGCGTCAAGACCTGGCAGGTTCGCCACCGCGAGCAATTCTTCGCCTCGATACAGCAGCGGCAATCTGCCACGGACGAAGGCTGGCAGACCTGCCTCGTTGAGCAGGCGCTTGAGGTCGCGGTGGCCGCGTCCTGGCAATTGCATCACCTCGCCCCCCTGACGGTAACGCACTTGCAAAGGTCCTTGCGGCGCGCCACCGATGAGTTGCAGTTGACCATTACCCGGCAACGACAGAGGCGCAGCGGTATCGACCCAACTCGGTGCAGACAGTACCGGTTGCAGCCAGCTATCCGACAACCACCAGACGCGCCCTGCCGCCCGCTGCAACTCGCCCTGCCCCAGCCGCCATACCGGACGGCTGTCGCCCGCGGCATCGCGCAGCGTCTGCCAGCCCGCCCAGTGATCGCTGTCCGGCAGTGGCGTGAAGCGGCTCAGCCAGTGACTCAGGGCATTGCGTTGACGCGCCTGCGACAAGCCGAGCAAAGGCGCCAGCGCCAGGGACGGCAACCTCAGCCATTCGAACTCAACGCCCTTGACCGCCTCTTGCAGATCGATAATGGCCAGCTCATCCAGCAACTCCCGCGTCTCGCGCAAATGCGCCGCGCTACGCGCCATGCTGCTGGCAGCTTGTGGCCAGCGGGCGGTCAGCAACGGGAATACCTGATGGCGCAGGTAATTGCGGGAGAACTGCCGGTCCTGGTTGGAGGGGTCGTCGATCCAGTGCAACTGGTGATCCCGAGCGTAACGCTCCAGTTCGTCGCGGGAGACGTCGAGCAAAGGCCGCAGCAAATGCCCCTGCCCCAACGCACGCGACGCCGGCATGGCCGATAGCCCCCTGACTCCGGCCCCACGCAGCAGTCGGAACAACAGGGTTTCCGCCTGATCGTCGCGGTGCTGGGCCGTCAGCAGCAACTCATTGCTGCCGGTTATCCCTTCGAACACGGCATAACGCGCTTCCCGCGCCGCGCGCTCGAGACTGGCTCCTGGTTGCACCTGCACCGCCACTACCTGCAACGGCACAGCCAAAGCCTCGCACTGGGCCCGGCAATGCTCCGGCCAGGCGTCAGCCGCAGCCTGAAGGCCGTGATGCACGTGTATGGCAGTCAAAGGGGGAAGACTGTGTCGCTGCCTGAGTTGGGCCAGCAGGTGCAGCAGGACGGTGGAATCGAGGCCACCAGAGAATGCGATGCGCCAGGCTGATCGATCCAGCCAGGGCAGGAGGCGTTGCAACAGTTTTTGCGTGAGGGCTGTATCGAATGGGCTCATGAATGGAGCGGATCCTGAGTAGAGACCGAGCGTGCTCGCAATGCCTGAAAAGCCTCGACCTGAATGGCCGAGGCGCCCATTTCGCGAGCAAGCCCGCCCCTACAAGGAGCGTCGATCTATCAGAGACCGTAGCTCATCAGGCGATCGTAACGACGCGCCAGCAGTGTGTCGTTATCCATCTTCTTGAGCATCGCCAGCTGGGAAGTCAGCTCGGTGCGGATCAGCGCGGCAGCGGCGGCCGGATCACGGTGCGCGCCACCCAGCGGCTCGCCAATGACCTTGTCGACAATGCCCAGGCCTTTCAGGCGCTCGGCGGTGATGCCCATGGCTTCGGCGGCATCCGGTGCTTTCTCGGCGGTTTTCCACAGGATCGAGGCGCAGCCTTCCGGCGAAATTACCGCGTAAGTAGAGTACTGCAGCATATTCAGCTGATCGCAGACACCAATGGCCAGCGCACCGCCAGAACCACCTTCACCGATCACAGTGGCGATGATCGGGGTTTTCAGGCGCGCCATGACCCGCAGGTTCCAGGCAATGGCCTCGCTCTGGTTGCGCTCTTCGGCGTCGATGCCCGGGTAGGCGCCCGGGGTGTCGATAAAGGTCAGGATCGGCATCTTGAAGCGCTCGGCCATTTCCATCAGGCGGCAGGCCTTGCGATAGCCTTCAGGACGCGGCATACCGAAGTTGCGACGGACCTTCTCGCGCACTTCACGGCCTTTCTGGTGACCGATGATCATTACCGGCTGGTCGTCCAGGCGGGCAACGCCGCCGACGATCGCGGCGTCGTCGGAGAAGTGGCGATCGCCATGCAGTTCGTCGAACTCGGTGAAGATATGCTCGATGTAGTCCAGGGTGTACGGACGACGCGGATGACGCGCCAGGCGTGCGATCTGCCAGCTGGTCAGCTTGCCGAAGATGTCCTCGGTCAGGGTGCTGCTCTTGTCTTGCAGGCGGGAGATCTCATCGCCGATATTCAGCGAATTGTCATTACCGACCAAGCGCAACTCTTCGATCTTGGCTTGCAGGTCGGCGATCGGCTGTTCGAAATCAAGAAAATTCGGGTTCATAGGCGTCCGTCTTGGGTCGACGTCCAAGAGAGCTTGGGCCGGCCGGTTGTCTATTCGCGCCCTACCTTAAGGGAGAGGCGCGTTCAGGTCGAGATTAAAAATTCGGGTCGAGATCGGCGCACTTTTATGGCGCCAGACCATCAACGGTATTGGAGGAAGACGTTGTCTCGCCCGAACTGGTCACGCAGGGCTTGAATCAAGGCATCCGCCGGATCGATCCGCCAGGCTTCGCCGAACTGCAGCAAGGCCTTGGCGTCCTCCTTGGTGTATTCCATGGAGATCGGGCAAGCGCCGCGATGGCGTTTGCACAACTCCCCCAGCCAGCGTAGCTGATCGCCCTTGAGGGCTTCGGTGTGCACCTTCAGGCGCAGGCTTTCCGCCAGGTTGGTGCGCGCATCTTCCATGCTCATCACCCGCTTGACCCGCAGGCGCAGGCCGCCGGAGAAGTCGTCGTTGCTGACTTCGCCCTCGACCACCACCATCGCGTCGGTCTGCAGCAGGGACTGGGCCGAATGGAAGGCCTCGGCGAACAGCGAAGCCTCGATCCGCCCCGAACGATCGTCAAGGGTAATGAACCCCATCTTGTCGCCCTTCTTGTTCTTCATGACCCGCAGGGCAATGATCATGCCCGCGACGGTCTGGGTATCGCGCGCCGGCTTCAGGTCGACGATGCGCTGGCGGGCGAAACGGCGGATCTCACCTTCGTATTCGTCGATCGGGTGCCCGGTCAGGTACAGGCCGAGGGTATCTTTCTCCCCTTTCAGGCGCTCCTTGAGGGTCAGTTCCTTGGCCTTGCGATGATTGGCGTAGACGTCCGCATCTTCTTCGACGAAGACCCCGCCGAACAGGTCGGCGTGGCCACTGTCGGCGGTACGCGCAGTCTGCTCGGCCGCCTTGACCGCTTCCTCCAGGGCCGACAACAGCACCGCGCGGTTGCGGTCGATGTTGGCCTGGTAGGCCTTGATTTCGTCGTGAAAATAGGGCCCCAGGCGGTCCAGGGCACCACTGCGGATCAACGCATCGAGGGTACGCTTGTTGATGCGCTTGAGGTCGACCCGGCTGCAGAAGTCGAACAGGTCCTTGAATGGGCCACCTTCGGCACGGGCCTCGACGATCGCCTCCACCGGCCCCTCGCCCACGCCCTTGATCGCTCCCAGGCCATAGACGATGCGGCCGTCGTTATTAACGGTGAACTTGAAGTCGGAACTGTTCACATCCGGAGCATCGAGGCGCAGCTTCATGCTGCGCACTTCTTCGATCAGCACCACCACCTTGTCGGTGTTGTGCATATCCGCGGACAGTACCGCGGCCATGAAAGGCGCCGGGTGATGCGTCTTGAGCCATGCAGTCTGGTAAGACACCAGGCCGTAGGCGGCCGAGTGGGACTTGTTGAAACCGTAGCCGGCGAACTTTTCCACCAGGTCGAAGATGTTGCCCGCCAGGTCGGCATCGATATTGTTGTTGGCGCAACCTTCGATGAAGCCACCGCGCTGCTTGGCCATCTCCTCGGGTTTTTTCTTACCCATGGCACGACGCAGCATGTCGGCCCCGCCAAGGGTGTAGCCCGCCATCACCTGGGCAATCTGCATCACCTGTTCCTGATACAGGATGATGCCGTAGGTCGGCGCCAGTACCGGCCGCAGGCCCTCGTACTGGTAATCCGGATGCGGATAGGCCAGTTCGGCGCGACCGTGCTTACGGTTGATGAAGTCGTCCACCATGCCCGATTGCAACGGACCAGGACGGAACAGCGCTACCAGTGCGATCAAGTCTTCCAGACAGTCGGGCTTGAGCTTTTTGATCAGCTCTTTCATGCCGCGGGATTCGAGCTGGAACACCGCAGTGGTCTCGGCCTTCTGCAGCAGCTCGTAAGTCTTCTTGTCGTCCAGCGGGATGAAGTCGATGTTGACATCGGGCAGGTTCTTTTTGACCTGCTCGCGGTTGATGGTCTCCATCGCCCACTTGATGATGGTCAGGGTCCGCAGGCCGAGGAAGTCGAACTTCACCAGGCCGGCGGCCTCGACGTCGTCCTTGTCGAACTGGGTTACCAGGCCGTCACCGGCTTCGTCGCAGTAGATCGGCGAGAAGTCGGTCAGCTTGGTCGGGGCGATAACCACACCACCGGCGTGCTTGCCGACGTTACGCACCACACCCTCGAGCTTGCGCGCCATTTCCCAGATTTCCGCCGCTTCTTCATCGACCTTGATGAAGTCACGCAGGATTTCTTCCTGCTCGTAGGCTTTTTCCAGGGTCATGCCGACTTCGAAGGGAATCATCTTCGACAAACGGTCAGCCAGGCCGTAAGACTTGCCCTGCACCCGCGCCACGTCCCGTACCACAGCCTTCGCGGCCATGGAACCGAAGGTGATGATCTGGCTTACCGCGTTGCGGCCGTATTTCTCGGCCACGTAGTCGATGACCCGGTCACGACCGTCCATGCAGAAGTCGACGTCGAAGTCGGGCATGGAAACCCGTTCCGGGTTGAGGAAACGTTCGAACAGCAGGTCGTAGGCCAGCGGGTCGAGGTCGGTGATCTTCTGCACGTAGGCCACCAGGGAGCCGGCACCCGACCCCCGGCCTGGCCCCACCGGCACACCGTTGCTCTTGGCCCACTGGATAAAGTCCATAACGATCAGGAAGTAACCGGGGAACCCCATCTGGATGATGATATCCAGCTCGAAGTTCAGCCGGTCGACATACACCTGGCGCTTGGCTTCATAGTCTTCGGTGGTGTCCTTGGGCAGCAGCACGCTGAGGCGCTCTTCCAGCCCGTCGAACGACACCTTGCGGAAATACTCATCGATGGTCATGCCATCGGGAATCGGATAGTCAGGCAAGAAGTGCTTGCCCAGCTTCACTTCGATATTGCAGCGCTTGGCGATCTCGACCGTGTTTTCCAGGGCCTCGGGTAGGTCGCTGAACAGCTCGGCCATTTCCTCGGCGCTTTTCAGGTACTGCTGGTCGCTGTAGTTCTTCGAACGGCGCGGGTCGTCGAGGGCACGGCCTTCACCGATGCAGACCCGGGTTTCATGGGCCTCGAAGTCTTCGCGCTTGATAAACCGCACATCGTTGGTCGCCACCAGCGGCGCGCCGATCTTGTCCGCCAGGGCCACAGCTGCGTGCAACTGCTCTTCGTCGTTGGGACGGTTGGTACGCTGCACTTCCAGATAGAAACGATCCGGGAACACCGTCATCCACTCGCGCGCCAGGGTTTGCGCTTCTTGCAGATCGCCAGAGAGCAAGGCGATACCGATCTCGCCCTCTTTCGCGGCCGAGAGCATGATCAGGCCTTCGGCGGCCTCGGCCACCCACTCGCGCTCGATGATGATCTGGCCATTACGCTGGCCATCGATGAAGCCGCGGGAAATCAGCTCGGTCAGGTTGCGATAGCCCACGGCATTCATCACCAGCAGGCTGATGCGGCTCAGTGGATTCTCGGGATCCTTGTTCGACAGCCACAAGTCGGCGCCACAGATCGGCTTGATCCCGGTGCCCATGGCCGCCTTGTAGAACTTGACCAGGGAACACATGTTGTTCTGGTCGGTAACCGCCACGGCGGGCATGCCCATGCCGGCCAACGTCTTGACCAGCGGTTTGATCCGCACCAGACCGTCAACCAGGGAATATTCAGTGTGCAGGCGTAGATGAACGAATGAAGCCGGCATAGTGATCCTGTAAGAAAGCGCGAAAACAACAAGGCCCGGAAATCCGGCGATTTAAAGGGGTCGAGCTCGGTAATACTGCGTTGAACAGCGGCTCAAAATGCTCATTGACTAACGTCAACTGCGCTTTATCGCCACCGTTCGCCTTGTCTTACCTTCGCTCTTCACCCTCTAAAACAGCCGGATTGTACCGGGCCTTCGCTAAAACATCAGCCTCAGGACTGAATCTCGCCCACGTTCTCACGGGCTTCGTAGGCTTGGCGTACCGGCGCGAACGAGCGCCGGTGAATCGGCGTCGGCCCCAGGCGGGCCAGCGCTTCCAGATGAACGGGCGTCGGATAGCCCTTGTGTCCGCCGATGCCATAACCGGGGTAGATCAGCTCGAACGCCGCCATCTCACGATCCCGGCTGACCTTGGCCAGAATCGACGCCGCGGCGATCGCGGGCACCTTGCTATCGCCCTGGACCACGGCTTCGGCAGGCATCGACAGTTTCGGGCAACGGTTACCGTCGATCATCGCCAGTTTCGGGGTCACGCTCAGCCCTTCTACCGCGCGCTGCATGGCCAACATGGTGGCATGCAGGATATTCAACTCGTCGATTTCCTCGACTTCGGCGCGGGCAATGCACCAGCTCAAGGCTTTCTCACAAATCTCGTCGTAGAGCTTTTCGCGACGGGCCTCGGTGAGTTTCTTCGAGTCGTTCAGGCCGAGAATCGGCCGACTCGGATCGAGGATGACGGCAGCCGTGACCACTGCGCCGCACAAGGGGCCGCGCCCTACTTCGTCGACACCGGCCACCAGGTCTTCGGCATCGGCCACCAGCGAGAAATCCAGTCCCATCTGCATCTTTTCGTTACTCATGCCGGTTTGCCAATCAGGTTCAACACCGCTTCAGCCGCCTGGTTGGAGGCATCTCGGCGCAGGGTACGATGGATCTCGTCAAACCCGCGGGTCTGCTCCTGGCCGTCTTCGATCAAGGGCGACAGGGTCTGGGCCAGGGCCTCTGCAGTGGCGTCGTCCTGCAGCAGCTCGGGAACCAGCAGGCGCTGGGCCAGCAGGTTCGGCAGGGAAATATAAGGGCTCTTGACCATACGCTTGAGAATCCAGAAGGTCAGCGGCGCCAGGCGATAGGCAACGACCATCGGGCGCTTGTACAGCAGCGCCTCAAGGGTCGCGGTGCCAGAAGCGATCAATACCGCGTCGCAAGCCGCCAGCGCCTGATGCGACTGGCCGTTGAGCAGGGTCAGCGGCAGGTCGCGACCGGCCAGCAGCTCTTCCAACTGCGTGCGTCGCTCGGGGCTCGCGCAAGGCATGACGAAACGCACCCCAGGACGCAAGGCGCGCAGGCGCTGTGCCGCGTCGAGGAACAAGGCTCCCAGGCGCCCGACTTCGCCGCCACGACTGCCCGGCATCAGGGCCACCAGCGGGCCCTCGGGCAAGCCCAGTTCAGCGCGAGCCGCAGCCCGGTCAGCCTCCAGCGGAATGGCGTCAGCCAGGGAGTGCCCGACGAACCGCACCGGCACGCCCTTCTCTTCATAGAATCTGGCTTCGAACGGGAACAGCGTCAGCATCAGGTCGCAACCTTCGCGGATCTTCAGCACGCGTTTTTGCCGCCAGGCCCAGACCGAGGGGCTGACGTAGTGCACGGTCTTGATGCCGGCCTGACGCAACTGGAGTTCGATGTTGAGGTTGAAGTCGGGGGCATCGATGCCGATAAACACGTCCGGCTTCTCGGCGATCAGGGTCTGAACCAGCTTCTTGCGCCGGGCCAGCAGTTCGCGCAAGCGCCCCAGGACTTCCACCAGCCCCATGACCGCCAGGCGCTCCATCGGGAAGTAAGAGGTCAGCCCTTCGGCCTGCATCAGCGGGCCACCGACACCGATGAATTCAACGGCAGGATGCTGGGCCTTGAGCGCGCGCATCAAACCGGCGCCAAGAATGTCGCCGGAAGCTTCGCCAGCCACCAGCGCAATACGCAGTTTGCTCATGATTAACGGGTGATGCCGCGAGTCGAAGACTGGATCGAGTCACGAAATACCGCGACTTCGGGAAATTGTGCAGCAGCTTCTGCCAACTCGACGAGCGCCTGATCGACAGTCAAGCCCTGGCGATACACCACTTTATAGGCTCGACGCAGGGCGTGAATCGCGTCTTCGCTGAAACCACGACGACGCATGCCCTCGAAGTTCATGCTGCGTGCCTCGGCCGGGTTGCCGAACACTGTGACAAAGGCCGGAACATCCTTGCCGATCGCCGTACCCATGCCGGAAAAGCTGTGGGCGCCGATATGGCAGTACTGGTGAACCAGGGTGAAGCCGGACAGGATCGCCCAGTCGTCCACATGCACATGGCCGGCCAACGCCGTGTTGTTGACCAGGATGCAATGGTTGCCGATCACGCTGTCGTGACCGATATGGGCGTACGCCATGACCAGATTGTGATCGCCGAGAGTAGTCTCGGAACGATCCTGGACAGTGCCGCGATGAATGGTCACGCCTTCACGAATGACGTTGTGGTCACCAATCACCAGGCGGGTTTCCTCGCCTTTGTACTTCAGATCGGGAGTGTCTTCGCCTACCGAGGAGAACTGGTAGATACGATTGTGCTTACCGATCCGGGTCGGGCCTTTGAGAACTACATGAGGCCCGATCACCGTACCCTCGCCGATTTCCACACCGGCGCCAACGATCGACCACGGGCCAACCTCAACGTCGTCGGCCAGAATGGCCGTCGGATCGATGATTGCGCGAGGGTCAATCAAACTCATAGTTTGCGTTCCGCACAGATGATTTCAGCGGAGCAGACTGGCTTGCCGTCGACCGAAGCCTGGCATTCGAATTTCCAGATCTGGCGCTTGCAACTGATGAACTTGGCTTCCAGGATCAACTGGTCACCCGGCAGCACCGGCTGGCGGAAGCGCAGCTTGTCGGAACCGACGAAGTAATAGAGGGTGCCATCGGCCGGCTTCACGTCCAGCATCTTGAAACCAAGAATGCCCGCAGCCTGAGCCATGGCTTCGATGATCAGCACGCCCGGCATGATTGGATGCGCGGGGAAGTGACCATTAAAGAAAGGTTCGTTGATGCTGACATTCTTGTAGGCACGAATGCACTTGCCCTCAACATCCAGATCCACTACCCGGTCCACCAACAGGAACGGGTAACGGTGAGGCAGGTATTCGCGAATCTCGTTGATGTCCATCATTTCGGGGGGAAGCCTGTAGTAAAGATTGGGAGCGTGCGACTAACGCACACTCCTCTAGCAAATCAAGGAGGCAGTCTAACGGCTGTGCACACTTGATATGGAAATGGTATCAGCCATCTGATGAAGCTTTACCGTCGGGGGTCACTTCCCCAACGCGCTTTTCCAGTTGCCGCAGGCGTCGCGCGAGATCATCGAGCTGACGGATGCGTGCCGCGCTTTTGCGCCACTCGGCAGCAGGCTGCATGGCTGTACCGGAAGAGTAGGCACCCGGCTCGGTAATCGAGTGGGTCACCATGGTCATCCCGGTCAGGAAAACGTTGTCGCAAATATCGATGTGGCCAACCAGCCCGACACCGCCGGCGAGCATGCAGTGCTTACCGATCCGGGTGCTGCCGGAAATACCGACACAGGCTGCCATGGCGGTGTGATCACCGACCTGGACGTTGTGGGCAATCTGAATCTGGTTATCCAGCTTCACGCCATTGCCGATGACGGTATCGGCTAGCGCTCCGCGATCGATAGCGGTATTCACGCCAATCTCGACATCATCGCCAATGGTGACACCACCAATCTGCGCGATCTTCTGCCAGATGCCCTTCTCGTTGGCGAAACCGAAACCTTCGCCGCCCAGTACCGCACCAGACTGAATGACCACACGCTTGCCGATACGCACATCGTGATAAAGCGTCACGCGTGGAGCCAGCCAGCCGCCCTCGCCGATCTGGCAACGAGCACCGATAAAACAATGAGCACCGATCGTGACGCCCGCAGCAATTTGCGCGCCGCTCTCGACGACCGCAAACGCGCCAACGCTGGCCGCTGCGTCGACTACAGCATCCTCGGCAATGACCGCAGTCGGATGAATGCCGGCCGGCGCCTTGGGCTTGGGATCGAACAGGTGGGAAATCCGCGCGTACGACAGGTAGGGATCGGCCACGACCAGGGCATCACCGGCATAACCTTCGGCATCCGCCGCCTTCAGCAGCACGGCGCCTGCCTGACTGTCAGCCAGATACTTACGGTATTGGGGATTTGCCAAAAAGCTCAACTGAGCTGGGCCAGCCTCCTGCAAGGTGGCTAGCCCAGTGATTTCTTTCTCTGCGGAGCCACGCAGGATGGCTCCGAGGAACTCGGCCAGCTGGCCGAGCTTTATAGTCGCTGTCATGGGTTACTTCAGCTGATTCATGCGCTCGATAACCTGGCGAGTGATGTCGTACTGAGGTTTGACATCAATCACTGCGCCACGCTCGAACACCAGGTCAAAACCACCTTTCTTGATGACTTCTTCCACGGCGCTGTCGAGCTTCGGCTTCAGTTGCTTGAGCATTTCACGATCGGCAACGGCCTTGGCTTCGTTCAGTTCCTTGGACTGGAACTGGAAGTCACGGGCTTTCTGCTTGAATTCGAGCTCCAGACGCTCACGCTCGCCTTGCTGCATCTTGTCGCCACCGGCAACCAGACGATCCTGAATGCCCTTGGCACTGCTTTCCAGGGTTTTCAGCTTGTTCAACTGCGGGCCGAACTTCTTCTCGGCGTCCACTGCGTATTTTTTCGCAGCATCGGATTCCAGCAGTGCCATCTGATAGTTCAGCACGGCGATTTTCATGTCGGCAAAGGCCGGGCCTGCTACCAGGACAGTCGCCAGGAGAACCAATTGAGTCAACTTACGCACGATGCACTCCTACAAAATCCATTGTCGTTATCTTGGGTCGGACTCTTAGAAAGTCTGACCGAGGGAGAATTGGAACACCTGGGTTTCAGCGTTGTCAGGTTTCTTGACAGGCATTGCAAGAGCAAAACTCAGCGGCCCCAGAGCGGTTACCCACGTCACGCCGACACCCACGGAACTGGCCAGATTGCTCAGGCTGACGTCATTACACTGTGTATCGGAACGCAAACCACTAGGGTTTCTGACCTGCTCGCATTTGGAGTCGAACACATTACCCACGTCCCAGAACACGGAAGTCCGCAGCGAACGCTGATCCTTGACGAACGGCATCGGGAACAACACCTCGACACCGCCCTGAATCAGCACGTTGCCGCCGAATGGCAGCGGATCCTGATCGGGATCACGCGAAGTACCAGAGTTGCCGGTCTCAAGCGCACCACGACTCGGAGTACTGCGAGGACCCAAGGTGCTGTCCTTGAAACCACGAACCGAGTTGAAACCACCAGCATAGTAGTTTTCATAGAACGGCAAGCCGTCGGTCGAACCATAACCGTCGCCATAACCCAGTTCGGTGTGCAGGCGCATGGTGTAGGTGTCGGTCAGCGGCTGGAACAACTGGCCGCGGTAGTCGAGCTTGAAGAACGACAGGTCGCTACCTGGGGTGGTGGCTTCCAGCACCAGGCTCTGGGAATGACCACGGGTCGCCAGGACACCTTTGTTCAGGGTCGACTCGGACCAGCCGGCCGAAGCCTTGAAGTTCAGGTAGTTATCGCCTTCACGGTTCACGAAGTCGAAGATTTCGTCGACGGTATAACGACCGGTCTTGATCTTGTCTTGTTGCGCGGTCAGGCCGAAGGTCAGACGCGAAGTCTCGCTGATCGGGTAGCCAACGCTGACGCCGGCACCCAGGCTGTCTACCGCATAGCTCGCCACGTCGACATCAAGGTCGTCGTAGTCAGTGGTGCGATAGAACGCGTTATAACCCAGGCTCACACCATCGGCGGTCCAGTAGGGGTCGACATAACCGAAGTTGTAACGGCTTTGGTATTCGCTGCGAGTCAGGCCGATGCTGACCTTGTTACCGGTACCCAGGAAGTTGTTCTGGGTGATCGAACCACCAAGGATCAGACCGGCGCTCTGGGCGAAACCGACGCTGGCGGTGATCGAACCGGAAGCCTGCTCTTCTACTGCGTAGTTGACGTCTACCTGGTCGTCGACACCTGGCACGGCCGGGGTTTCGACGTTGACTTCCTTGAAGAAGCCCAGACGCTCCAGACGGGTCTTGGACTGGTCGATCAGGTAAGTCGAAGCCCAGCCACCTTCCATTTGACGCATTTCGCGACGCAGCACTTCGTCCTCGGACTTGGTGTTGCCGCGGAAGTTGATGCGGTTCACATAGGCACGCTTGCCCGGATCGACCACGAACGTGATATCGACCGTGTGATCTTCGTCGTGAGGCTGCGGAACACCGTTGACGTTAGCGAAGGTATAACCCTCGTTGCCCAGGCGGCGGGTGATCAGCTCGGAAGTGGTGGTCATCAACTTGCGCGAAAACACCTGGCCCTTCTCGACCAGCAGCAGCGACTTGACCTGGTCTTCAGGCACTTTCAGGTCACCGCTGAGCTTCACGTCACGAACGCTGTACTTCTCGCCTTCGTTGACGTTCACAGTGATGTAGACATGCTTCTTGTCCGGGGTGATCGAAACCTGGGTCGAAGCGATATCCATGTTGATATAGCCACGGTCCAGGTAATAGGAACGCAGGCGCTCCAGGTCACCGGAGAGTTTTTCACGCGCATACTTGTCGTCGTTCTTGAAGAACGACAGCCAGTTGGTGGTTTTGAGTTCGAACAGTTCGACCAGGTCTTCGTCCGGGAACACGGTGTTGCCCACGACGTTGATGTGCTGGATGGCAGCGACGGTGCCTTCGTTGATGTTGACCTTCAACGCCACACGGTTGCGCGGCTGCGGCACCACTTCGGTATCGACGGTGGCCGAGTAGCGGCCCTGAGCTACATATTGGCGCTGCAGTTCGTTACGAACACCTTCAAGGGTCGCACGCTGGAAGATTTCTCCTTCCGCGAGACCGGATTGCTTGAGGCCTTTCATCAAGTCTTCAGTGGAAATCGCCTTGTTGCCTTCGATTTCGATACTGGCGACGGATGGACGCTCGACTACCGTGATGACCAGGACATTGCCATCTCGGCCCAGCTGGATATCTTGAAAGAAGCCGGTTTTGAACAGCGCACGAGTGGATTCCACCAGGCGACGATCATCCGCCTGCTCACCGACGTTCAGCGGCAAGGCCCCAAAGACGCTACCCGCGGAGACCCGCTGGAGGCCGTTGACGCGGATATCGGAGATAGTGAAGGACTCGGCGTGAACTTCGGCGATCATCAATACGGAGAGAACCGCAGTTAGCAGCAGACGTTTCATGAAGTCCTTTCTTATTCCAACTGGCAATAAAGAAACTGCCGCAAAATGCGGCAGATTCGCAATTCAGCGAAGCGTTACAGACGACCCAGATCGTTGACCAAGGCAAGCAACATCACCCCGACCACCAAGCTGATACCGATCTGTATCCCCCAACCTTGCACCCGATCCGACAAGGGACGACCACGCGCCCACTCGATCAGATAAAACAACAGATGCCCCCCATCCAGTACAGGAATGGGCAGCAAGTTCAGAACCCCTAGGCTAATACTCAGATAAGCAAGGAAATTCAAGAAATCAGCAACGCCCGACTGGGCAGAAGCGCCCGCCACTTTAGCAATGGTTATCGGTCCACTCAAGTTTTTTACCGAGAGCTCGCCGAACAACATTTTCTTCAGTGAGTCGAGGGTCAGCACGCTCATGGTCCAAGTACGCCGGGCTCCTTCGCCAATCGCAGCCAGCGGGCCATAACTGACCTCGCGAAGCATTTCCGGCGGCCAATCGACTGCCTTCACCCCAGCACCCAGATAACCACTGGCAACTTTCTCTTTACCGCGCGCGGCCAAGGTCACCGGGACGTCGATTTGAGCACCATCACGCTCGACGCGCAGCACAATCTTGGTATCAGGACGTACACGCACCCAGTCGACGACCTGTTGCCAATCGGTCAGCGGCTGACCATCCAGCGCCAGCAAACGATCGCCGGTTTTCAGGCCAGCTGCCTGGGCCGGGCCTTTCGGGTCGAGCTCGGCCAGAACGGGGGCGAGCTCCGGACGCCAGGGGCGAATCCCCAGGGAACGAATAGGATCCGGCTCATCGGTCCCCTTGAGCCAATTGTCGAGCACCAGCTCGCGGGGCGAATCGGCAGTCGAACCCTGCTCGCGAACCAACAACTGCAAGGTGCCGCTTTCGCCCAGACGTCGAACCAGCTGCAAGTTGACCGCCGACCACCCCAAGGTGGGTTCGCCATCGATTGCAACAATTTCCTGACCGGAACTCAGGCCGGCCTTGGCGGCAATGCTTCCAGCCTCGACGCTGCCGATGACCGGACGCACCTGCTCGCTACCGAGCATCGCCAGCCCCCAGAAGAACACCAGCGCCAGCAGGAAGTTGGCGACAGGACCGGCGGCAACGATGGCGATACGCTGGCGCACCGACTTGCGATTGAACGACTGATCAAGCTGATCGACAGGCACTTCACCTTCGCGCTCGTCGAGCATCTTCACGTAGCCGCCCAGCGGGATGGCGGCAATCACGAACTCGGTACCCTGCCGGTCATGCCAACGCAGCAGCGGCATGCCGAAGCCCACGGAGAAACGCAGAACCTTGACGCCGCAACGACGCGCCACCCAGAAGTGACCGAATTCATGGAAGGTGACCAGCACACCCAGGGCGATCAGGGTGCCGACAATCATATAGAGCGCGCTCATCTACTTTCTCCGCAATCCTATCCAGTGCCGATACGCTCAGGCTTGTCGCAATCCTTACCGGCCGTTGCGACCCAGCCACTGCTCAGCCAGGGCACGGGCTTTGGCGTCCGCCGCGAACACGGCGCTCAGTTCATCGACTGCAACAACCGGCTCGAGGCTTAAAACTTCTTCGATGATACTCGCGATCTCGGGGTAGCGGATGCGCCGTTCGAGAAACGCGGCAACAGCCACCTCGTTGGCCGCGTTCAACATGGCCGGAGCGCTGTTGCCAGCTTCCGCGGCCTGGCGCGCCAAACGCAAGCAAGGGAACCGCTGTTCATCAGGCGCCTGGAAATCCAGGCGTGCCACGGCGAACAGATCCAGAGGCGGCACGCCAGAGTCAATCCGCTCCGGCCAAGCCAGGGCATTGGCGATCGGCGTACGCATATCCGGGTTGCCCAACTGGGCCAGCACCGAACCGTCCACGTAGTCGACCAGCGAATGAATCACGCTTTGTGGATGAATCACCACCTCGACCTGGGCAGGCTTGGCATCAAACAACCAGCACGCCTCGATCAACTCGAGGCCTTTGTTCATCATGCTGGCCGAATCGACGGAAATCTTGCGCCCCATGGACCAGTTGGGGTGGGCACACGCCTGCTCGGGCGTTACCTGCTCCAGTTCGGCCAGCGGAGTTTGGCGGAACGGGCCACCGGATGCGGTCAGCAAAATACGCCGCACTCCCACATTGCTCAACCCACGGGAAAAGTCCGCGGGCATGCACTGGAAGATGGCGTTGTGTTCACTGTCGATAGGCAGCAATACCGAACCGCTCTTGCCCACCGCCTGCATAAACAGCGCGCCGGACATGACCAGTGCTTCTTTATTGGCCAGGAGAATTTTCTTGCCGGCCTCGACGGCAGCCAGGGTCGGACGCAAGCCCGCAGCACCGACGATAGCCGCCATGACCGCATCGACTTCAGGGTCGGACGCCACCTCACACAACCCCTCTTCGCCCACCAGTACACGGGTGCGCGAACCGGCATTGCGCAAGTCCTCCTGCAAGCTGCGCGCGGCAGCGATATGCGGGACGACGGCAAAACGGGGAGCGTGACGGATGCACAGTGTCAGCAACTCAGCCAGACGACTGAAACCGCTCAAGGCGAAGACCTGATAACGCTCGGGATGACGGGCAATGACATCCAGCGTACTGAGGCCGATAGAGCCGGTGGCTCCGAGAACCGTAATCTGCTGTGGGCGACTCACAATGCAGCCATCCACAACAGCACGGCGAATACCGGAATGGCTGCGGTCAGGCTGTCGATACGATCGAGCACGCCGCCATGCCCAGGCAGCAGGTTACTGCTGTCCTTGATCCCGGCCTGGCGCTTGAACATGCTTTCGGTCAGGTCGCCGACCACCGAGATGAACACCACGATAGCCGCTCCGAGCAAGCCTAGAATGATCTGCCCAACGGACCAGTCCGCAACCAGACCGACCACCGCAGTGATCACCAGACTCAGCAGCAGGCCGCCGTACACCCCCTCCCAGCTCTTGCCCGGGCTGACCTGCGGCGCCAGCTTGCGCTTGCCGAACGCCTTGCCGGAGAAGTAGGCACCGATATCAGCGCCCCAGACCAGCACCATCACCGCCATGATCAACCAGTTGCCCAAAGGCTGCTGCTTGATGAAGACCAGGCCTTGCCAGGCCGGCAGCAGAATCAGCAGACCGATCACCAGCTTGGCCGCGGCACCAGCCCAATGCTCACGGGTACGCGGATAGGTGAGCACCAGGAAAGTCGCCAGCCCCCACCAGAGCACCGCAGCCCCCAGCACCCAAGGCGCGATACCTGGCAACAGCTGCATCAGGAACAACAGCGCAGCGACCACTACTGCATAGGCAATACGGGTCGACTGAGCCTCGAAACCCGCCAGGCGCGCCCACTCCCAAGCCCCGAGGGTCACCACCAGCCCAATAAACAGGGCGAAGGCAGAACCTTCGAGCAAGAAAAAACCGCACAAGGCGATCGGCAGCAGGATCAGCGCAGTAATGATTCGTTGTTTGAGCATTAAACCCGGGCTCCAGCTTCGACCTGCTCGCTCGTTTTACCGAAGCGGCGCTGGCGAGAAGCGTAATCGGCCAGCGCAGCGCGCATGGCATCGTGTTTGAAGTCCGGCCAGAACAGGTCGGAGAAGTACAGCTCGGCATAAGCCAGCTGCCAGAGCAGGAAATTGCTGATGCGGTGCTCGCCCCCCGTACGAATGCACAGGTCCGGCAATGGCAGGTCGCCAGTCGCCAGGCAGGTTTGCAACAACTCAGGGGTAATGTCCTCAGGACGCAGGTGCCCCGCCTGAACTTCCCGCGCCAGGCGCTGAGCGGCCTGGGCGATATCCCACTGACCGCCATAGTTGGCAGCGATCTGCAGAATGAAGCGGTCACTACCCGCAGTCATCGCCTCCGCCTCGCGCATTGCAGCCTGCAACTCAGGATGGAAACGCGAACGATCGCCAATGATGCGCAGGCTGATGTTGTTTTCATTGAGGCGTTTGGCCTCGCGGCGCAATGCTTTGAAGAACAGATCCATCAAGGCGCTGACTTCATCGGCCGGCCGCTGCCAGTTCTCACTGGAGAAGGCAAACAGGGTCAGCACCTCGACCTTGGCCTCGGCGCACACCTCGATCACCGCGCGAACAGCATCGACACCCGCCTTGTGCCCGGCGACGCCGGGCATAAAGCGTTTTTTTGCCCAGCGATTGTTGCCATCCATGATGATCGCGACATGGCGCGGCACCGAGGACGGCGCACTCTGCTTGGTCTTGTCCATTTAAAGCCCGACCCTTATACGGCCATCAGGTCCTTTTCTTTTTCGTCAGTTGCCTTAGCAATCTGAGCCTCGAACTCTTTGATCAGCTTGTCGATCTCAGCACCGGCGCGACGCTCTTCGTCTTCACTGATTTCCTTGTCCTTGGACAGTTTCTTCAGATCGCCCAAGGCATCGCGACGAATATTGCGCACGGCAACACGGGCATCTTCAGCAGCAGCACGCGCCTGCTTGGTGAAGCCTTTGCGGGTTTCCTCAGTCAGCGGCGCCATTTTGATCAGCAGCAGCTCACCAAGATTGGTCGGATTGAGGTTCAGGCCAGCACTGCCGATGGCCTTGTCGATTGCCCCAAGCATGTTGCGCTCGAATGGCACTACCTGCAGGGTCTGAGAGTCTTTCACGGTAACGTTGGCCACACCGCTCAATGGGGTGTCAGTGCCATAGTAAGGCACCATCACGCTACCCAGGATGCTCGGGTGTGCCTTGCCGGTGCGGATCTGGCCAAACGCGTGAGCCAGCGACTCCAGGGACTTCTTCATGCGCTCTTGAGCGTCTTTCTTGATTTCGTTGATCATTGTTCGCCTTCCTCGATCAGGGTTCCTTCAGCGCCGCCATGCACGATGTTCAGCAGGGCGCCGGGCTTGTTCATGTTGAATACGCGCAATGGCATCTTGTGGTCGCGGCACAGGCAGATCGCCGTCAGATCCATGACACCCAGCTTGCGATCCAGCACTTCATCGTAGGTCAGATGATCGAACTTCTCGGCATGCGGGTCTTTGAATGGGTCTGCGGTGTACACACCGTCAACCTTGGTTGCCTTGAGCACTACGTCGGCATCGATCTCGATCGCCCGCAAGCATGCTGCGGAGTCGGTCGTGAAGAACGGGTTGCCGGTACCGGCAGCGAAGATCACCACTTCCTTGGAGTTCAGATGGCGCATCGCCTTGCGACGGTCATAGTGATCGGTCACACCCACCATGGAAATGGCCGACATGACGATCGCCGAGATATTCGCACGTTCCAGCGCGTCGCGCATGGCCAGGCCGTTCATCACAGTGGCCAGCATGCCCATGTGGTCGCCTGTTACCCGATCCATGCCTGCCGCACTGAGCGCCGCGCCACGGAACAGGTTGCCACCACCGATGACCAGGCCAACCTGAACACCGATGCCCACCAGCTGGCCGACTTCCAGCGCCATGCGATCGAGCACCTTAGGGTCGATCCCGAACTCTTCCGAGCCCATCAGGGCCTCGCCGCTAAGCTTGAGTAGAATGCGTTTATAGCGAGCTTGATAACCACTGCCCTGCTGAGCCATTGCGAATCTCTCCTGCGGCGTATTTTAAAAATTCTCTGCAAGCTGTTTGCAGCCTGCGTTCACTCTAGCTTGACGCTGTCACAGCGCCATCAGAACACGACTTTGTAAACCGGTTCCGAAGGCAACCCAATAAATTGGTTACCCCATTTGAAAAGAGGCTGCGCGCGTGAGCGGGCAGCCTCTTTCGGGCGACAGTTGAAAAACCGTCTTACTGTTGCTTGGCAGCAGCCAGTTGTGCGGCAACTTCTTCAGCGAAGTTGTCTTCTTTCTTCTCGATGCCTTCACCTACCGCGAAGCGGGTGAACGAAACGATTTCTGCGCCGCCTTTCTTGGCCAGGGCACCTACGGTGACTTCTGGATCCTTGACGAAAGCTTGCTCAACCAGGCTGGCTTCGGCCAGGAACTTGCTGATACGGCCACCGATCATTTTTTCAACGATTTCGGCTGGCTTGCCTTTCATCTTGTCTTCGTTCAGCTGCAGGAACACAGCTTTTTCGCGCTCGATGGCTTCAGCGGAAACTTGCGATGGCAGCAGGAACTCAGGGTTGCTTGCAGCCACGTGCATGGCGATGTCCTTGGCCAGTTCCACGGAACCGCCTTTCAGGACAACCGCAACACCGATCTTGTTACCGTGCAGGTAAGTACCGACCACGTCACCTTCAACGCGAGCCAGACGACGGATGTTGACGTTCTCGCCAGTCTTGCCAACCAGAACCAGACGATCGGCTTCTTGAGCCTCGATCAGCGGAGCGGCATCGGTCAGCTTGTCAGCGAAAGCTTTTTCGACGCTGGCAGCAACGAATGCCTTGAAGTCGTCCTGCAGAGCCAGGAAGTCGGTCTGCGAGTTGACTTCCAGCAGAACGGCGGCTTTACCGTCGTCCTTGATGGCAATGGCGCCTTCAGCAGCGATGTTGCCTGCTTTCTTGGCAGCCTTGATGGCGCCCGAAGCGCGCATGTCATCAATGGCTTTCTCGATGTCGCCGCCAGCCTTGGTCAAGGCTTTCTTGCAGTCCATCATGCCTTCGCCGGTACGCTCGCGCAGTTCTTTAACCAACGCTGCAGTAATCTCTGCCATTTTCAAATTCCTCTTGGATAGGTTTTCAACCATTCCACCCGACTCAACGGGCGATCAATTCTTGAGCTGCGCTCTCGAAAACCCTTGATAGCCGCCACACATGACAAGAACTGCAGGGGCGCCATCGGCAAATGATTTCCGAGGTGGCAAAAAGGGGGCCTAGCCCCCTTTTTGCGTACTGAGTAAACGCTAAGCGTCAGTTACTCAGGCTTCAGCTGCCGGCGCTGGAGCGTCTTCAGCGAATACTTCGGTGCCGCCAGCAACGTTGTTGCGGCCACGGATCACGGCATCAGCCATCGACCCCATGTACAGCTGGATGGCGCGAATGGCGTCATCATTGCCTGGGATGATGTAGTCAACACCTTCCGGGCTGCTGTTGGTATCGACAACGCCGATGACCGGGATGCCCAGCTTGTTGGCTTCGGTGATCGCGATGCGCTCGTGGTCAACGTCGATCACGAACAGTGCGTCAGGCAGACCGCCCATGTCCTTGATACCACCCAGGCTACGATCCAGCTTTTCCAGATCGCGAGTGCGCATCAGCGCCTCTTTCTTGGTCAGCTTGGCGAAGGTGCCGTCTTCCGACTGAACTTCCAGGTCACGCAGACGCTTGATGGAAGCACGGATGGTCTTGTAGTTGGTCAGCATGCCGCCCAACCAGCGGTGATCGACGTACGGCGAACCGCAACGTGCTGCTTCTTCAGCAACGATCTTGCCAGCGGAACGCTTGGTGCCGACGAACAGAATCTTGTTTTTGCCCTGGGCCAGACGCTCTACGAAAGTCAGAGCTTCGTTGAACATTGGCAGGGTTTTTTCAAGGTTGATGATGTGAATCTTGTTACGCGCGCCGAAAATGTACTTGCCCATTTTCGGATTCCAGTAACGGGTTTGGTGACCGAAGTGCACACCGGCCTTCAGCATATCGCGCATGTTGACTTGGGACATGATAGTTCCTTAATAAGTCGGGTTAGGCCTCCACGTATCCCAATGACCAACCAACAGCTTGTGCTGAGGGCACCCAGGTCATCGTGTCGACACGTGTGTGGGTTTAGGCTTTTCAGGGCATCCCCGGAAAGCGGCGCATTTTATACCACAAGAAGGGTAAAAACGGAACCCGGATTCTCATTTCCCCCGGAGGGCTTTTTTGCTCCCCCCTTGGAATCGGGCCAGAATGCTCCACTGTTATAGAAAGAAGCGACGCACAGAGCCTCAGATTTGCCCCGGGGCTCTGTTAGAATCGCACCTTTGAGGCTTTTGAAAGCGCGGCGACCCCACAGCGGGTTCAGCCTTCGATACACCGCTTTCAAGCCATTCCGTGTTTATCCGCGCCACTGAGCGTCAAGAGAGCCTGTATGACCGTCACCCTCAAAACTCCCGAGGACATCGCAAAAATGCGTGTCGCCGGCAAACTGGCCGCCGAAGTGCTGGAAATGATTGCCGAGCATGTCAAACCCGGCGTGACCACCGAAGAGCTGGACCGCATCTGCCACGACTACATCGTCAATGTGCAGCATGCGATTCCCGCGCCGTTGAATTACAAGGGTTTCCCCAAGTCCATCTGCACCTCGATCAACCACGTGGTGTGCCACGGCATCCCGAACGAGAAGCCGCTGAAGGATGGCGACACCCTGAACATCGACGTCACCGTCATCAAGGACGGCTACCACGGCGATACCAGCCGCATGTTCCACGTCGGCACCGTGCCGGTCTGGGCCGAGCGCCTGTCGCAGATCACCCAGGAATGCATGTACAAGGCCATCGAACTGGTCAAGCCGGGCTGCCGCCTGGGCGACATCGGCGAAGTCATCCAGAAACACGCTGAAAAGAACGGTTTCTCGGTGGTGCGTGAGTTCTGCGGCCACGGTATCGGCAAGGTGTTCCACGAAGAGCCGCAGATCCTGCACTACGGCCGCGCCGGCACCGGCATGGAACTGAAAGCCGGCATGACCTTCACCATCGAGCCGATGATCAACCAGGGCAAGGCCGACACCAAGGTGCTGGGCGACGGCTGGACCGCGATCACCAAGGACCGCAAGCTCTCCGCGCAGTGGGAGCACACCCTGCTGGTGACCGAGACCGGCTACGAGATCTTCACCCTGCGCAGCGATGACACCATCGCGCGCGTCTCGGCCTGATCCACGCAGTTGCGCCCTGACCTATAGATAGAAAGGAAAGCCAATCGATGCCGCAGGTGGATCCCGAATTGTTCGACCGCGGCCAGTTCCAGGCGGAACTGGCCCTGAAGGCAAGCCCTATCGCTGCCTTCAAGAAAGCCATTCGCCAGGCACGCGAAGTGCTCGACGAGCGCTTTCGCAGCGGACGGGATATCCGCCGGCTCATCGAGGACCGCGCCTGGTTCGTCGATAACATCCTGCAAAAGGCCTGGGACCAGTTCGACTGGAGCGACGACGCCGACATTGCCCTGGTGGCGGTCGGCGGCTACGGTCGCGGCGAGCTGCACCCCTACTCCGACATCGACCTGCTGATCCTGCTGGACAGCGCCGACCACGAGATTTTCCGCGACTCCATCGAACGCTTCCTGACCCTGCTCTGGGACATCGGCCTGGAAGTCGGGCAAAGCGTGCGCTCGGTGGAGGAATGCGCCGAAGAGGCCCGCGCCGACCTGACTGTGGTTACCAACCTGATGGAAAGCCGCACCATCTGCGGCCCCGAACGCCTGCGCCAGCGCATGCTCGACGTCACCAGCACGGCGCACATGTGGCCGAGCAAGGACTTCTTCCTGGCCAAGCGCGCCGAACAGAAAGCCCGCCACCACAAGTACAACGACACCGAATACAACCTGGAACCCAACGTCAAAGGCTCGCCCGGCGGCCTGCGAGACATCCAGACCATCCTCTGGGTCGCCCGTCGCCAGTACGGCACGCTGAACCTGCGGGCCCTGGCCGGCGAAGGTTTCCTGGTGGAAAGCGAGAACGCGCTGCTGGCGTCGTCCCAGGAGTTCCTGTGGAAAGTCCGCTACGCCCTGCACATGCTCGCCGGGCGTGCCGAAGACCGCCTGCTGTTCGATCACCAGCGCTCGATCGCCAAGCTGCTGGGGTTCGAGGGCAACGATGCCAAGCAGGCCATCGAAAGCTTCATGCAGCAGTACTACCGGGTGGTGATGAGCATCGCCCAGCTCAGCGACCTGATCATCCAGCATTTCGAGGAAGTCATCCTCGCCCCGGAAGACGAAGCGCCGCCGCAGCCGATCAACTCGCGCTTCCAGCTGCACGACGGCTACATCGAGGCGATCAACGCCAACGTGTTCCGCCGTACGCCGTTCGCCATGCTGGAAATCTTCGTACTCATGGCCCAGCACCCGGAGATCAAGGGCGTACGCGCCGACACCATTCGCCTGCTGCGCGAAAATCGCCACCTGATCGACGACGATTTCCGCCACGACATTCGTAATACCAGCCTGTTCATCGAGCTGTTCAAGTGCGAGATCGGCATCCACCGCAACCTGCGGCGGATGAATCGCTACGGCATTCTCGGGCGTTATCTGCCGGAGTTCGGCCATATCGTCGGGCAGATGCAGCATGACCTGTTCCACATCTATACGGTCGACGCCCACACCCTGAACCTGATCAAACACCTGCGCAAACTGCAGTACACCCAGGTTTCGGAGAAATTCCCGCTGGCCAGCAAGCTCATGGCCAAGCTGCCCAAGCCCGAGCTGATCTACCTGGCCGGGCTCTACCATGACATCGGCAAGGGCCGGCACGGTGACCACTCGGATATCGGCGCCGTGGACGCGGAAGCCTTCTGCATCCGCCACCAGTTGCCGCTGTGGGACACCCGCCTGATCGTCTGGCTGGTGCAGAACCATCTGGTGATGTCGACCACCGCCCAGCGCAAGGACCTGTCCGACCCGCAAGTAATCCATGACTTCGCCCAGGTCGTGGTCGACCAGACCCGCCTGGACTATCTCTACGTGCTGACGGTTTCCGACATCAACGCGACCAACCCGACGCTGTGGAACTCATGGCGCGCCAGCCTGTTGCGCCAGCTCTACACCGAGACCAAGCGCGCCCTGCGCCGCGGCCTGGAAAACCCGGTGGACCGCGAAGAGCAGATCCGCCAGACGCAAAGCGCGGCCCTGGACATTCTGGTCCGCGCCGGCACCGACCCGGACGACGTCGAGCAGCTCTGGGCGCAACTGGGTGACGACTACTTCCTGCGCCACACCGCCGGCGATGTGGCCTGGCACAGCGATGCGATCCTCCAGCAGCCGGCCGACGGCGGCCCTCTGGTGCTGATCAAGGAAACCACCCAGCGCGAATTCGAGGGTGGCACGCAGATCTTCATCTACGCCCCGGACCAGCACGATTTCTTCGCCGTGACCGTGGCCGCGATGGACCAGTTGAACCTGAACATCCATGACGCCCGGATCATCACCTCGAGCAGCCAGTTCACCCTCGACACCTATATCGTGCTCGACAATGACGGCGGCTCGATCGGCAACAACCCGCAACGCGTCAAACAGATCCGCGACGGCCTTACCGAGGCCCTGCGCAACCCTGACGACTACCCGACCATCATCCAGCGTCGAGTACCGCGTCAGCTCAAGCACTTCGCCTTCCCGCCGCAAGTGACTATCCACAACGATGCCCAGCGCCCGGTCACCGTGCTCGAACTGAGCGCTCCCGATCGCCCCGGCCTGCTGGCGCGTATCGGCAAGATCTTCCTGGAGTTCGACCTGTCGCTGCAAAACGCCAAGATCGCCACCCTGGGCGAGCGCGTGGAAGACGTGTTCTTCATTACCGACGCGCACAACCAGCAACTGTCCGATCCCCAGCTGTGCAGCCGACTGCAGGACGCCATCGTCGAACAGCTGAGCGTCAGCCACGAACCGCCTACCGCCTTGACGCGCCTGAGCTTCTGACCACGCGCCACGACCCGCTTTGAGTGAGACACCGCACCGATGAACAACGCTCTGAACCAGCTGCAGCCCTACCCGTTCGAGAAACTCCGCGCCCTGCTCGGCGGCGTCCAGCCCAACCCCGCCAAGCGCCCTATCGCGCTGTCCATCGGCGAACCCAAGCACCGCTCGCCGAGCTTTGTCGCCGAGGCCCTGGCCAATAACCTCGACCAGATGGCCGTGTATCCGACGACCCTGGGGCTTCCAGCCCTGCGCGAAGCCATCGCCAGCTGGTGCGAACGGCGTTTTGGCGTGCCCGACGGCTGGATCGACCCGGCGCGCAATGTGCTGCCGGTCAACGGCACCCGCGAGGCGCTGTTCGCCTTCACCCAGACTGTGGTCAACCGTGGCGACGACGCGCTGGTGGTTAGCCCGAACCCCTTCTATCAGATCTACGAAGGCGCGGCCTTCCTCGCCGGCGCCAAGCCGCACTACCTGCCGTGCCTCGATGAAAACGGCTTCAATCCGGACTTCGACGCGGTACCGGCCGAGATCTGGCAGCGTTGCCAGATCCTGTTCCTGTGCTCGCCGGGCAACCCGACCGGCGCACTGATCCCGATCGAAACCCTGAAGAAACTCATCGCCCTGGCCGACCAGTACGATTTCGTGATCGCCGCCGACGAGTGCTACAGCGAGCTGTACTTCGACGAGCAAACGCCGCCACCCGGCCTGCTCAGCGCCTGCGCCGAGCTGGGACGCCAGGACTTCAAGCGTTGCGTGGTGTTCCACAGCCTGTCCAAGCGCTCCAACCTGCCGGGCCTGCGCTCCGGTTTCGTCGCCGGCGACGCAGAGATCCTCAAGGGCTTCCTGCTGTACCGCACCTACCATGGCTGCGCCATGCCGGTTCAGACCCAGCTGGCCAGCATCACCGCCTGGAACGACGAAGTGCATGTGCGCGCCAACCGCGCGCTGTATCGCGAGAAGTTCGATGCGGTGCTGGAGATCCTGGCACCGGTACTCGACGTGCAACGCCCGGACGGCAGCTTCTACCTGTGGCCGAACGTGGCGGGCGACGACACGGCGTTCTGCCGCGACCTGTACGAACAGGAACATGTGACCGTGGTGCCGGGCTCCTACCTGTCACGCGACGTCGACGGCAGCAACCCGGGAGCCGGTCGAGTGCGCATGGCCCTGGTGGCGCCATTGGCCGAATGCGTGGAAGCCGCCGAGCGGATCCGCGATTTCGTTCAGCGCCGTAAGTAACTCACACCCCCGTAGGAGCGAGGCTTGCCCGCGATAGAAACGACGCCGTACAACTGATACACCGCGTTATCGTTCATCGCGAGCAAGCTTCGCTCCTACAAGAAGACCAACGTTATTTCACCTGCCCCAGATTGGCCTCGCTGAGGTCCAACTCGCCCAATACCTCGCGCAACACGTCGTCGCCGATCTGGTGCTGGCGGCTCAACCGATACAACTCCAGCCGCTGCGCCCGCAGCGCCTTCAAACGCAATTTGCGCTCCAGCAAATCCATCTGAAACGCCAGCGCCTGGGCTTCGGCGGAATCGTTGAACACCTCCAGCTGATGGCGATACTCCGACATCAGCCGCCCCTTGAGCTCGGTGGCCAGCGCCGCCTGGGCCGCATCCGGCGAGCTGGCCCCATCGGCCACTTCCTCGGCCTCCAGGGCATGGATCGCCGCCTCGGCGGTTTTGCGCCAGGCGTCACGCACTTCGGCATGCCGCTTCTCGTCAGGACTCTTCTGGATGCCCCGCAGCAACAGCGGCAAGGCGATACAGGCGGCCACCAGCGACAACAGGATCACCCCGGCGGCAATGAAGATCAGCAGGTCGCGCTCGGGAAATGCCTCGCCCGCTCCCAGCAACAGCGGCACCGACATGACGCCCGCCAGGGTCACCGCCCCGCGTACCCCGCCCACCGTCAGCAACCAGCAGGAACGCGCGGTCGGCACCAGGGTCAGTTCGCCCTTGCCACGCCAGCGGCGCAACAGGCCGGACAGGCGCCAGATGCTTTGCACCCAGATGAACCGCAGCACCAGCAATACCAGGAAGATCGCTCCCACATCCAGGCACCGATAGAACAGGGTCGGCCACAAGGTGGTTTCGTGGCTGACCACGGCCTTGATGATGTCCGGCAGTTGCAGGCCCAACAGCAGAAAGATCAGGCCGTTGAAGGCGAACTCCAGCAACGACCAGACGCTGCGGTTGAGCAAGCGCGTGCTGGTCTGCCGGGGCAACAGATCGAGCCAGCTCTGCATCATCCCCGCCGCCACCGCCGAGAGGATGCCCGAGGCTCCCAGGCGCTCGGCCAGCACGTAGGCGGCGAACGGCAGCAACAGCATGAACACCACATGGGTCGCCGGGTCGTCCCAGCCGCGGGCGATCATCCAGGCTCGCAAGCGCCCCACCAGCCAGCTCAGGGCCACGCCAACCGCCAGGCCGCCGACGGCCACCAGGACAAACGTCAGGCTGGCATTGGCCAGGGAAAACACCCCGGTCACGGCCGCCGCCAGGGCGAACTTGAAGGTCACCAGGCCGGAGGCGTCGTTCATCAGTGCCTCGCCCTGCAGCATGTGCATCAAGGGCGTCGGCAGGCGGTTCTGGGAAATCGCCGAGACCGCCACGGCGTCGGTCGGCGACAAGACAGCCGCGAGGGCGAAGGCCACCGGCAAGGGAATGGTCGGCAGCAACCAGTGAATGAAATAACCGGCCCCCACCACGGTGAACAGCACCAGGCCCACGGCCAGGGTCAGGATCGGTCCGCGCAGGCGCCACAGCTCGCGCTTGGGCATGCGCCAGCCATCGGAGAACAGCAGCGGCGGCAGGAACAGAAACAGAAACAATTCCGGGTCCAGGGCCACATGCAGCCCCAGAGTGGGCCAGGCCAGCAAGGCCCCGGCGGCGATCTGCAGCAGCGGCAACGGCAACGGAATCACCCGTCCGACCAGCCGCGAGAGACTCACCAGCATCAGCAGGATAAGGACGGTATAAGCGGTTTGCATAAAGCGGTTTTCCCAATCGATCAGCAGCGGACTTCAGGCAACAGGTTACCGTCGAAGTGCCATATTAGCCGCTTAAGCTGGGGCATCGCCGCTGCACAAAAGTCGCAAGCGGCCCATGCCGCTGTCACACAAAGCTACAAAGCCGGACCTTCGCCGACGCCGAACCGCCGCGGGCATGGCATAATCCGTGACCTTTAACTCCAGCATCTCAAAAGGGGGCAATTCCTTGACCGCTTCAAGCAAAACGTTGCACCTTTTCGGCATCAAAGCCTGCGACACCATGAAAAAGGCGCGCACCTGGCTCGATGAACACGCTGTCAGCTATGACTTCCATGACTACAAAGCGGCCGGAATCGACCGCGAACACCTGGCCCAGTGGTGCAACGAGCACGGCTGGCAGGTGGTGCTGAACCGTGCGGGCACGACCTTTCGCAAACTCGACGACGAACGCAAAGCCGATCTCGACCAGGCGAAAGCGATCGAACTGATGCTCGCGCAACCCTCGATGATCAAGCGCCCGGTGCTCGATCTCGGCGACCGAACCCTGATTGGCTTCAAGCCCGATATCTACGCGGCAGAAATCAAATAACGCCTGCCCGCTCAATTTTGTAAGAGGTAACAGCATGTCCACTACCCTGTTCAGCCTGGCCTTTGGTGTCGGCACTCAAAACCGTCAAGGCGCGTGGCTGGAAGTGTTTTACGCCGCGCCCCTGCTCAAGCCGTCCGCGGAAATCGTTGCCGCCATCGCCCCGGTGCTGGGTTACAGCGAAGGCAACCAGGCCATCACCTTCACCACCACCCAGGCCGCAGAGCTGGCCGACGCCCTGAAAAGCATCGACGCCACCCAGGCCGCGCTGCTGACCCGCCTGGCCGAGAGCCACAAGCCGCTGGTCGCCACCCTGCTGGCCGAAGACGCCCAGTTGACCTCCACCCCGGAGGCCTACCTGAAGCTGCACCTGCTGTCCCACCGCCTGGTCAAGCCGCACGGCCTGAACCTGGCCGGGATCTTCCCGCTGCTGCCGAACGTGGCCTGGACCAACCAGGGCGCGGTGGACCTCGGCGAACTGGCCGAGCGCCAACTGGAAGCCCGCCTGCGTGGCGAGCTGCTGGAAGTGTTCTCGGTGGACAAGTTCCCGAAAATGACCGACTACGTGGTACCGGCCGGCGTGCGCATCGCTGACGCCGCGCGTATCCGCCTGGGCGCCTACGTGGGCGAAGGCACCACCGTGATGCACGAAGGTTTCGTCAACTTCAACGCCGGCACCGAAGGCCCGGGCATGATCGAAGGCCGGGTGTCTGCTGGCGTATTCGTCGGCAAGGGTTCGGACCTGGGCGGCGGTTGCTCGACCATGGGCACCCTGTCGGGCGGCGGCAATATCGTGATCAAGGTCGGCGAAGGCTGCCTGATCGGCGCCAACGCCGGTATCGGTATCCCGCTGGGCGACCGCAATACCGTGGAGTCGGGCCTGTACGTGACCGCCGGGACCAAGGTGGCGCTGCTGGACGAGAACAACCAGCTGGTCAAGGTGGTCAAGGCCCGCGAACTGGCCGGCCAGCCTGACCTGCTGTTCCGTCGCAATTCGGAGACCGGTGCCGTGGAGTGCAAGACCCACAAATCGGCCATCGAACTGAACGCAGCGCTGCACGCTCACAACTAAGCGTCACGCACCTCTACCTGCAGGAGCGAGGCTGCCCGCAAAGCTTTGGGCTGCCTCGAGTCCCCCTTGGCGGGCAGCCTCGCTCCTACCGGTTACAGGTCCGGCGTATACCCGCCCATGTTCACCAGGGCCCGATAGCATGATGATTCCTTCTCCCTGGCGTGCCGACTTCCCGGCCATCGCCGCCCTGCAACGGCAGGACCAGACCTACCTGGACAACGCCGCCACCACGCAAAAACCCCAAGCCCTGCTGGACGCCCTGGCGCACTACTACGCCAATGGCGCGGCCAATGTGCATCGCGCGCAGCACCTGCCTGGCGCTCACGCCACCCAGGCGTTCGAGAACAGCCGCCACAAGGTGGCGCAGTGGCTGAACAGCGGTGACAGCGGGCAGATCATCTTTACCCACGGCGCGACCTCCGCGCTGAACCTCCTGGCCTATGGCCTGGAACATCGATTCAACCCGGGCGATGAAATCGTCATCAGCGCCCTGGAGCATCACGCCAACCTGCTGCCCTGGCAGCAACTGGCGCACCGTCGCGGCCTCAACCTGGTGGTCCTGCCGCTGGACAACGACGGCCTGATCGATCTCGACGCCGCGGCACGCCTGATCGGCCCGCGCACCCGGCTGCTGGCCGTCAGCCAGCTGTCCAACGTGCTCGGTGCCTGGCAGCCCCTGCCGCAGTTGCTGGCCCTGGCCAAGGCGCACGCCGCCCTGACCGTGGTCGACGGCGCCCAGGGCGTGGTCCACGGCCGCCACGATGTGCAGGCGCTGGGCTGCGATTTCTATGTGTTCTCCAGCCACAAGCTCTACGGCCCGGACGGCGTCGGCGTGCTGTACGGGCGCACCGAGGCGCTGCAAGGCCTGCGTCACTGGCAGTTTGGTGGCGAGATGGTCCAGCAGGCCGAATACCAGCACGCCAGCTTCCGCCCCGCCCCGCTGGGTTTCGAAGCCGGTACGCCGCCGATCGCCAGCGTGATTGGCCTGGGCGCGACCCTGGATTACCTCAGCGGCCTCGACCAGGACGCCGTCAGCGCCCATGAAGCCGCGCTGCACGACTACCTGCTGCACGGCCTGCTGGCCCGCAAAGGCCTGCGCCTGCTGGGCAAGCCGCAGCTGGCGCTGGTCAGCTTCGTGGTCGATGGCGTGCACAACGCCGACCTGGCTCACCTGCTGACCGAACAGGGCATCGCCGTGCGCGCCGGGCATCACTGCGCCATGCCACTGCTGAAAAGCTTCGGCCTGGCCGGTGCGACCCGCGTATCCCTGGCGCTGTACAACGACTCCGAGGACCTGGAACGCTTCTTCGAGGCCCTCGATCAGGCGCTGGAGCTGTTGCGATGAGCCTGCCCGCCGAGGCCCTGGCCGCCCTCGACAGCTTTCAGGGCGCTCCCGGTTGGGAACAGCGCGCACGCTTGCTGATGCAATGGGGCGAACGCCTGGCACCGCTGAGCGACGCCGACAAGGTCGAGGCCAATCGGGTGCATGGCTGTGAAAGCCAGGTCTGGCTGGTGGGCACCTTGCAGGACGGTCACTGGCAGTTCGCCGCCAGCAGCGATGCACGCCTGATCCGTGGCCTGGTGGCCCTGCTGCTGGCGCGGGTCAACGGCTTGTCCGCCGAGGAACTGCAACGGGTGGACTTGCCGGACTGGTTCAATCAACTGGGCCTGTCGCGCCAGTTGTCGCCGTCGCGCAGCAATGGGCTGAACGCGGTATTGCAGCGGATGCGCGAGCTGGCTGGCAACTACTGATCCAATCGCGATCTACCCGACCCGAATCTCTGTAGCCGCTGCCGCAGGCTGCGATCGGCTCCGCAGGAGACGTGCTCTTGAGGCCCCCGGAAGCCCCTTCGGGCCTTATCGCAGCCTGCGGCAGCGGCTACAGGAATCTATTGCGTCAGATGGGTTTGACTCTGTCCGCCGGGCGCCGCACGCCAGCCACCAGCTTGTCCACCGCCTTGGTCGCCGCGACCATGCCGAAGGTCGCGGTGACCATCATCACCGCGCCAAAACCGCCGGCGCAGTCGAGTTTCACGCCATCGCCGACAAAGCTCTTCTGCAGGCAGATGCTGCCGTCCGGTTTCGGGTAGCGCAGCTGCTCGGTGGAAAACACGCAAGGCACGCTGTAGTGACGGGTCACGGTGCGGGAAAACCCGTAGTCGCGCCGCAGGGTCGAACGCACTTTCGAGGCCAGCGGGTCGTTGAAGGTACGGTTCAGGTCGCAGACCTGGATCAGCGTCGGGTCGATCTGCCCGCCCGCGCCGCCGGTGGTGATGATCTGGATCTTGCGCCGTTTGCACCAGGCGATCAGCGCCGCCTTGGCGTTGACGCTGTCGATGCAGTCGATCACGCAATCGATGTTCGGCGTGATGTATTCGGCCATGGTCTCGCGGGTGACGAAGTCCGCCACCGCATGCACGGTGCAGGCCGGATTGATCCCGCGCAGGCGCTCGGCCATGACCTCGACCTTGGCCTTGCCGACCGTGCTGTCGAGGGCGTGCAGCTGCCGATTGCTGTTGCTGACGCAGACGTCGTCCAGGTCGAACAGCGAGATCTCGCCCACTCCGCAACGGGCAATGGCTTCCGCCGCCCAGGAGCCGACCCCGCCGACCCCGACGATCGCCACATGGGCGGCGCGCAAGCGTTCCAGGCCCTCGATGCCATACAACCGGGCGACGCCAGCAAACCGCGGATCTTCTGTACTCATGACCATTACCCCAAAAACCGGCGCGCATTATAGGGCCGATGTCCGTCAAGAGCATCTTTGCCCTATGAATGGCAGTCGGGGCTGCTTTAATGAGGGAACAATCTGAAAATTTCGTCGCCGAGAACTTAAATCAAGTTGAATTGCCCAACCTGCGGCTTTCCCCTGTGCGCTGTACGCTCAGCCGAAGGCCAGTGTAGGATGCGCGCCGCTTGGCGCATGCCGACCGTTCCCCCGTTCCACACCCTTTGGAACCCGAAATAGCTATGTCATCGCGTAAATTTGGACTCAACCTGGTGGTGGTTCTGGCAATCGCCGCCCTGTTCACCGGCTTCTGGGCACTGGTCAACCGCCCGGTTTCCGCCCCCAATTGGCCTGCACAAATCTCCGGCTTTTCCTACTCGCCTTTCCAGCTGGGCCAGTTCCCGCAGAAAGACCAGTTCCCGACCGACGACGAAATGCGTCGCGACCTGGAGATCATGAGCAAGCTGACCGACAACATTCGGACCTACTCGGTCGACGGCACGCTGGAGAACATCCCCAAGCTGGCGGAAGAGTTCGGCCTGCGCGTGACCCTCGGGATCTGGATCAGCCCGGACCTGGAGCGCAACGAGCGTGAAATCACCCGCGCCATCGACATCGCCAACAACTCGCGCAGTGTGGTGCGCGTGGTGGTCGGTAACGAAGCGATCTTCCGCAAGGAAATCACCGCCGACCAGTTGAGCGTCCTGCTCGATCGCGTACGGGCCGCGGTCAAGGTGCCGGTCACCACCTCCGAACAGTGGCACGTCTGGGAGGAACACCCGGAACTGGCCCAGCACGTTGACCTGATCGCCGCGCACGTCCTGCCCTACTGGGAATTCATCCCGATGGACAAGGCCGGGCAGTTCGTCCTCGACCGCGCCCGCGACCTGAAACAAATGTTCCCGAAAAAACCGCTGCTGCTGTCCGAGGTGGGCTGGCCGAGCAACGGCCGCATGCGTGGTGGCGCCGACGCCAGCCCGGCGGACCAGGCGATCTACCTGCGTAACCTGGTCAACAAGCTCAACCGCCAGGGCTACAACTACTTCGTGATCGAAGCCTTCGACCAGCCGTGGAAGGCCAGCGACGAAGGTTCGGTAGGCGCCTACTGGGGCGTGTTCAACGCCGCGCGCCAGCAGAAATTCAACTTCGAAGGCCCGGTGGTGGCGATCCCGCAATGGCGCGTGCTGGCCATCGGCTCGGTGGTCCTGGCGCTGCTGTCCCTGACCCTGCTGATGATCGACGGCTCGGCCCTGCGCCAGCGCGGGCGGACCTTCCTGACCTTCATCGCCTTCCTCTGCGGCTCGGTGCTGGTGTGGATCGGCTACGACTATAGCCAGCAATACAGCACCTGGTTCAGCCTGACGGTGGGCTTCCTGCTCGCCCTGGGTGCGCTCGGGGTGTTCATCGTGTTGCTCACCGAGGCCCATGAACTGGCCGAGGCGGTCTGGGTGCACAAGCGCCGGCGCGAGTTCCTGCCGGTCGAAGGCGACTCCAACTACCGGCCGAAAGTCTCGATCCATGTGCCGTGCTACAACGAGCCGCCGGAAATGGTCAAACAGACCCTCAATGCCCTGGCCAACCTCGACTATCCGGACTTCGAAGTCCTGATCATCGACAACAACACCAAGGACCCGGCGGTCTGGGAGCCGGTGCAGGCCTATTGCGAAACCCTCGGCCCGCGCTTCAAGTTCTTCCACGTCGCGCCCCTGGCCGGTTTCAAGGGCGGCGCGCTGAACTACCTGATCCCGCACACCGCCAAGGACGCCGAAGTGATCGCGGTGATCGACTCGGACTACTGCGTCGATCGCAACTGGCTCAAGCATATGGTGCCGCACTTCGCCGACCCGAAGATCGCCGTGGTGCAATCGCCGCAGGATTACCGCGACCAGAACGAAAGCACCTTCAAGAAGCTCTGCTACGCGGAGTACAAAGGCTTCTTCCATATCGGCATGGTCACCCGCAACGACCGTGACGCGATCATCCAGCACGGCACCATGACCATGACCCGCCGTTCGGTCCTGGAAGAACTGGGCTGGGCCGACTGGTGCATCTGCGAAGACGCCGAGCTGGGCCTGCGGGTGTTCGAGAAAGGCCTGTCGGCAGCGTATTACCACACCAGCTACGGCAAGGGCCTGATGCCGGATACCTTCATCGACTTCAAGAAACAGCGTTTCCGCTGGGCCTATGGGGCGATCCAGATCATCAAGCGCCACACCGCCAGCCTGCTGCGCGGCAAGGACACCGAGCTGACCCGTGGCCAGCGCTACCACTTCCTCGCGGGCTGGCTGCCGTGGGTGGCGGACGGCATGAACATCTTCTTCACCCTCGGCGCCCTGCTCTGGTCGGCGGCGATGATCATCGTGCCGCAGCGCGTCGATCCGCCGTTGCTGATCTTCGCGATCCCGCCCCTGGCGCTGTTCGTGTTCAAGGTCGGCAAGATCATCTTCCTCTACCGCCGGGCGGTCGGGGTCAACCTCAAGGACGCGTTCTGCGCGGCCGTGGCGGGCCTGGCGTTGTCCCACACCATCGCCAAGGCGGTGCTGTACGGCTTCTTCACCAGTAGCATTCCGTTCTTCCGCACGCCGAAGAACGCCGACAACCACGGCTTCTGGGTGGCGATCTCGGAAGCCCGGGAAGAGCTGTTCATCATGCTGCTGTTGTGGGGCGCGGCGCTGGGCATCTACCTGGTGCAGGGCGGCCTGCCGAGCAACGACATGCGCTTCTGGGTGACCATGCTGCTGGTGCAGTCGCTGCCGTATGTGGCGGCGCTGGTCATGGCCTTCCTGTCGTCGCTGCCAAAACCGCTTGCCGAAAGCGCACCGGTGACGGCCGCATAAATCGCGGCAAAGCACTAAACGGCGGCCTCTGGCCGCCGTTTTGCTTTAAGATATCCGCCATTTTGCGCGCCTTGCCCCATTACCGTAGGAGCGAGGCTTGCCCGCGATAGCCACGACGCGGTTTGCCTGAGACACCTCAGGTTTTCCATCGCGGGCAAGCCTCGCGCCTACACATAACGCCTTGCACCGGAGTTTCCCCATGACGGCCCACGCCGACCTTTCGCCGACCCTGCAACTCGCCTGTGACCTGATCCGCCGCCCGTCGGTGACGCCGGTCGACGCCGACTGCCAGAAGCTGATGATGCAGCGCCTGGGCGATGCGGGCTTCAAGCTGGAGCCGATGCGCATCGAGGATGTGGATAACTTCTGGGCCAGCCACGGCAAGCACGAAGGCCCGGTGCTGTGTTTCGCCGGCCATACCGATGTGGTGCCCACCGGCCCGGTCCAGGCCTGGCAGAACGACCCGTTCGACGCGTTGATCGACGAGCACGGCATGCTCTGCGGGCGCGGCGCGGCGGACATGAAAGGCAGCCTCGCGGCGATGCTGGTGGCGGCCGAGCGTTTTGTCGCCGACTACCCGGACCACAAAGGCTCGGTGGCCTTCCTGATCACCAGCGACGAAGAAGGCCCGGCCCACCACGGCACCAAGGCGGTGGTCGAGCGCTTGGCGACGCGCAAGGAGCGCCTGGACTGGTGCATCGTCGGCGAGCCGTCGAGCACTAGCCTGGTCGGTGACGTGGTCAAGAACGGCCGTCGCGGCTCCCTCGGCGCCAAGCTCACGGTGCGCGGCGTGCAGGGCCACGTGGCCTACCCGCACCTGGCCAAGAACCCGATCCACCTGGCCGCCCCGGCCCTGGCCGAACTGGCCGCGGAACATTGGGACGACGGCAATGCCTTCTTCCCGCCCACCAGCTTCCAGATTTCCAACCTGAATTCCGGCACCGGCGCGACCAACGTGATCCCCGGCGAGCTGGTGGCGGTGTTCAACTTCCGCTTCTCCACCGAATCCACGGTCGAAGGCCTGCAACAGCGCGTGGCCACCATCCTCGACAAGCACGGCCTGGACTGGCATGTGGAGTGGGCGTTGTCGGGCCTGCCGTTCCTCACCGAACCGGGCGCCCTGCTCGACGCGGTGTCGGCCAGCATCAAGGACGTCACCGGCCGCGAGACCAAGGCCTCCACCAGCGGCGGCACCTCCGACGGGCGCTTCATCGCCACCCTCGGCACCCAGGTGGTCGAGCTGGGCCCGGTCAACGCCACCATCCACCAGGTCAACGAGCGCGTGCTGGCTAGCGATCTCGACGTGCTGACCGAAATCTACTATCAGACCCTGATCAAGTTGCTCGCCTGATGCTTGCCTGCCCTATCTGCGCGGCGCCCCTGAGCGCCGTCGACAACGGTGTCGTGTGCCCGGCCGGGCACCGCTTCGACCGCGCCCGCCAGGGTTACCTGAACCTGCTGCCGGTGCAGCACAAGAACAGCCGCGACCCGGGCGACAACCAGGCCATGGTCGAAGCCCGCCGCGACTTTCTCAATGCCGGCCATTACGCCCCGGTGGCCAGGCGCCTGGCCGAACTGGCCGCCGAGCGCGCCCCGCAGCGCTGGGTCGATATCGGTTGCGGCGAGGGTTACTACACCGCCCAGATCGCCGAAGCCCTGCCCCAGGCGGACGGTTATGCCCTGGACATCTCCCGGGAAGCGGTCAAGCGCGCCTGCCGCCGTGCCCCGCAGCTAACCTGGTTGATCGCCAGCATGGCCCGGGTGCCCCTGGCCGATGCCAGTTGCCAGTTCCTCGCCAGTGTCTTCAGCCCG
Organism: Pseudomonas sp. FW305-25; assembly: GCF_017351415.1. NCBI lineage: Bacteria > Pseudomonadati > Pseudomonadota > Gammaproteobacteria > Pseudomonadales > Pseudomonadaceae > Pseudomonas > Pseudomonas sp. FW305-25. The sequence continues at coordinate 79,053 of NZ_JACNDE010000010.1, forward strand.
CTGGACTGGCAGGAAGCCAAGCGCCTGCTCAGCCCTGGCGGCAGACTGATGAAGGTCGGACCGACCAGCGGCCACCTGATGGAATTGCGCGAGCGCCTGTACGACGAGGTCCGCGAATACACCGACGACAAACACCTGGCGCTGGTGCCCGCAGGCATGGCGCTGCAACACAGTGAAACCCTGGACTTCAAGCTGACGCTGAGCAATCCGCAGGATCGCGCCAACCTGCTGGCCATGACGCCCCACGGCTGGCGCGCCAGTGCCGAACGCCGGGCCAGCGTGATCGAGCAGGCCGAGCCCTTCGAGGTCAGCGTGTCGATGCGCTACGATTACTTCGTGCTGCAATAACCCATCAATCCACGGCCTCAAGCAGCGACTCGAGGCCGAATAAATCCGCGAATGGATTTTTCAGACCCGCAGTGAGGACATCCATGCGCCAACCGGATATCGAGATTTACCTGAAAGACGCCGACGTCGACCACAAGGCCATCGCCGCCTGGCTCGGCGCGGCCCTGGGCCCGTGCAGCGACTGGGTGCAGAAAGGCCAGACCTACAAATGCAAGGCGGGCAGCGTGCCAGTGACCTGGCTGCCGAAAGCCGTGGGCAAATGGAACAGCCTGTACCTGGAAAGCGACCAGACGCCGTGGGACGACGACATCGCCTGCGCCCGCGCCGCCTTCGCCGCGCTGAACGTCGAAGTGCGCTGCGCACCGGGCAGCTGGGTCGAGGAAGAAGGTGAGGAGTCGGCCGACCGCTGGATTCGCATCAGCGCCGACGGGGAAGAAGAGATTACCTGGCGCACCGCCTGATTCTGATTACAGTAGGAGCGAGCGGGCGGCGATCCGACTTGCCCGCGATAGCGCTTTACCTGACACAACGCTATCGCGAGCAAGCCTCGCTCCTACAAGGCACAGCGCTTACAAGCCCACTACATCCTCAGCCTGCAACCCCTTCTGCCCCTCTACCACGGCGTATTCAACCTGCTGCCCTTCGGTCAGCGAGCGGTGGCCTTCACCACGAATAGCACGGTAGTGGACAAATACATCGGCACCACCTTCACGCTGAATGAAGCCGTAACCCTTGGCGTCGTTGAACCACTTCACGCTGCCGGTCTCGCGAGTTGCCATCAATCCATCCTCCGTCTTTTTATTATCAGTCGGCTTACTGAAACGAAGCCGTGAGAACTTTCGCCTGGACCTGGGTTTCTATTGATGGGCCCCGCATGCCCAGGCGTCAGTCGGGCGAGTATATGACAGGCAGAAAAACTCTCAACTCAATCTTGTTTGCCGCTTTTTTGCCGATTTTCGGTGAATCCGGCACACTAGCCGCCCCGAGCAACTGCTCGGTTTTTTCCACTAAAGCAGAAGCCGTATGACCCGCTCCCCGTTCCGCCGTCTTGTGTTTGGCACCTTGCGCCGACTGTTGTACCTCTGGGTTCGCTCGGAGACGATCAACCAGTCGTCCTTCACCCTCAACCTCGACCGCAGTCGTCCGGTGTTCTACGTCCTGCAAAACCCTTCGCTCACCGACCTTGCCGTGGTCGATACCGAGTGCACCAAGGCCGGGTTGCCGCGCCCGGTGCTGCCGGTCTCGGTGGGTAACCTGCTGGAACCCGCCGCGTTCTTCTACCTGACCCCGGCCCCGGACTGGCTCGGCCGCCAGGACAAGCGCGGCGCGCCACCGACCCTGACCCGCCTGGTCAGCGCCCTGAGCCAGAATGCCGCCGAAGACGCGCAGATCATTCCGGTCAGCGTGTTCTGGGGCCAGTCGCCCGACAGCGAATCGAGCCCGTGGAAACTGCTGTTCGCCGATAGCTGGGCAGTCACCGGGCGTCTGCGCCGGCTGCTGAGCATCATGATCCTGGGCCGCAAGACCCGGGTGCAATTCTCCGCACCGATCCACCTGCGCGAACTGATCGAGCACAACAAGGGCCACGAGCGCACCGTGCGCATGGCCCAGCGCATCCTGCGGGTGCACTTTCGCAACCTGAAGGCCGCGGTGATCGGCCCGGACATTTCCCACCGGCGCAACCTGGTCAAGGGCCTGCTGAACCAGCCGCTGGTCAAGCAGGCAATCCTCGACGAAGCCGAACGGGAAAAGATCTCCCCGGAAAAGGCCAAGGCCGTGGCCTTGCGTTATGGCAACGAGATCGCCTCGGACTACACCTTCACCGCGATCCGCTTCCTCGAAGTGGTGCTGAGCTGGTTCTGGAACAAGATCTACGACGGGATCAAGGTCAACCACATCGAAAGCGTACAGAAAGTCGCCCCGGGCCACGAAGTGATCTACGTGCCCTGCCACCGCAGCCACATCGACTACCTGCTGCTGTCCTACCTGCTGTTCCGCAACGGCCTGACCCCGCCGCACATCGCCGCCGGGATCAACCTGAACATGCCAGTGATCGGCAGCCTGCTACGCAGGGGTGGAGCGTTCTTCATGCGCCGCACCTTCAAGGGCAACCCGCTCTACACCTCGGTGTTCAACGAATACCTGCATACCCTGTTCACCAAGGGTTTCCCGGTGGAGTACTTCGTCGAGGGCGGGCGTTCGCGCACCGGGCGCATGCTGCAACCGAAAACCGGGATGCTGGCCATCACCCTGCGCAGCTTCCTGCGCTCCTCGCGCATGCCGATCGTCTTCGTCCCGGTGTACATCGGCTACGAGCGCGTGCTGGAAGGCCGCACCTACCTGGGCGAGCTGCGCGGCGCGAGCAAGAAGAAAGAGTCGATCTTCGACATCTTCAAGGTCATCGGCGCCCTCAAGCAGCGTTTCGGCCAGGTGGCGGTGAACTTCGGCGAGCCGATCAAGCTGGCCGAGTTCCTCGACCAGGAACAGCCAGGCTGGCGCGCCCAGGAGCTGGGTCCGCAGTTCAAGCCGGCCTGGCTCAACGAAACCACCAACCGCCTGGGTGAAAAAGTCGCCCAGCACTTGAACGAGGCGGCGGCGATCAATCCGGTCAACCTGGTGGCCCTGGCGCTGCTGTCCACCAGCCGCCTGGCCCTCGACGACCGCGCCATGGCCCGGGTCCTGGACCTGTACCTGGCGCTGCTGCGCAAGGTCCCCTACTCGCCCCACACCACCCTGCCGGAAGGCGATGGCCGGGCCTTGATCGAGCATGTGAAGGACATGGACCTGCTGTCCGAGCAGAGCGATGCCCTGGGCAAGATCCTCTACCTGGACGAGCAGAACGCCGTCCTGATGACCTACTACCGCAACAACGTGCTGCACATCTTCGCCCTGCCGGCGTTGCTGGCGAGCTTCTTCCAGAGCTCGTCGCGCATGAGCCGCGAACAGATCCTGCGCTACACCCGGGCGCTGTACCCCTACCTGCAGTCGGAGCTGTTCATCCGTTGGTCCCTGGACGAACTGGACGGGGTGATCGACCAATGGCTGGAGGCCTTCGTCGAGCAAGGCCTGCTGCGCTTCGAGAAGGAGCTGTACCTGCGTCCGGCCCCAAGCTCGCGGCATTTCGTGCTGCTGACCCTGCTGTCCAAGAGCATCGCCCAGACCCTGCAGCGCTTCTACATGGCCATCTCGCTGCTGCTCAACAGCGGCCAGCGCAGCATCAGCGCCGAAGAGCTGGAAGACCTGTGCACGGTCATGGCCCAGCGCCTGTCGATCCTGCATGGCCTGAATGCCCCGGAGTTCTTCGACAAGAGCCTGTTCCGCCACTTCATCCAGACCTTGCTGGAACAGGACGTGCTGCGCCGCGACGAGGCTGGCAAGCTGAGCTACCACGAACTGCTCGGCGAACTGGCCGAGGGCGCGGCCAAGCGCGTGCTGCCGGCGGAGATTCGCCTGTCGATCCGCCAGGTGGCCCTGCATCGCAGCGAAGATGCTGCCGAGCAGGTCGCCGCACCGCAGCAAAGCGACTAGATTCTTATCGGCGCCAGGCGGTTTCTGGCGCCCCCCCGATACGGAGATCCAGCATGAAAAAGTTCACCCTGCTCGCCCTTGCCACCCTGCTCGGGGCCTGTAACAGCATGCAACCTGCCAGCAAAGCCAGCCTCGATGGCGAAGTCTTCTACCTGCAACGCATCGCCCTGCCGCCAGCCGCCACCCTGAGCGTCAGCCTGCAGGACGTGTCGCTGGCCGACGCCCCCGCGGTGCTGCTGGCCGAACAGAAAGGCCCGGTCAAAGGCCAGGTGCCGCTGCCCTTCCACCTCAGCTACGACCCGGCCCAGGTCAAACCCGGGCACCGTTATTCGGTCAGCGCGCGGATCGAAGTGGCTGGCAAACTGCTGTTCGTCACCACCGAGCACAACGGGGTGAAACTCGACGGCAGCGATCCGCAATCGCTGAAAATCCGCGTCGACGCGGTTCGCTAATCCCTTCTCTCGAACAAGGAAGCTGCCATGCTCCGTTCTTCCCTTCGCTTCACCAGCCTGTGCGCCGGCCTGCTGATCTGTGCCAGTGCCCTGGCGCTGTCCCTCGGCGATCTGTCGCAGCAAGACGCCACCGGCGGCCTCAAGGACGCCCTGACCCAGGGAGCCCAGGTCGCGGTCAAACAACTGGGCACCGCCGGCGGCTTCAGCAACAACCCGGACGTGCGCATCGAACTGCCGGGCAGCCTCGGCAAAGTGGCGAAGAAAATGAAGCAGTTCGGCATGGGCGCCCAGGTCGAGGAACTCGAGACCAGCATGAACAAGGCCGCCGAGGCCGCCGTGCCGCAGGCCCAGGCGCTGCTGGTGGATGCCGTGAAGAAGATGAGCGTGGAGGACGCCAAGGGCATTCTCAGCGGTGGCAAGGATTCCGCCACCCAATACCTGAGCAAGACCAGCCGCGAACAGATCCGCGTGAAGTTCCTGCCGATCGTCAAACAGGCCACCGACCAGGTGGGCCTGGCCAAGCAGTACAACGCCTTCGCCGGCCAGGCCGCCACCTTCGGCGTGCTGGATGCGAAGAACGCGAATATCGAAAGCTACGTGACCGAACAGGCGCTCAACGGCCTGTTCGAGATGATCGGCAAACAGGAAGCGACCATTCGCGAGAACCCGGCGGCAGCGGCCACCAGCCTGGCGAAGAAGGTGTTCGGTAGCCTGTAACCCCTACCTGTAGGAGCGGCCGGTCGACGCTCGATTGCTCGCGATCTAGACGCCGCGGTGTGCCTGACACACCGCGGCGTCTAGATCGCGGGCAAGCCTCGCTCCTACAGGCGAATCAGGTTTTTTTGACCCGGAACCACGCCGCGTACAACGCCGGCAAGAACAGCAGGGTCAGCGCCGTCGCTACAATCAGCCCGCCCATGATCGCCACCGCCATCGGCCCGAAGAACACGCTGCGTGACAGCGGGATCATCGCCAGCACCGCCGCCAGCGCGGTCAGCACGATCGGCCGGAAACGCCTGACCGTCGCCTCGATGATCGCCTGCCACGGCGTGAGCCCGGCGGCGATGTCCTGCTCGATCTGATCCACCAGGATCACCGAGTTGCGCATGATCATCCCCGACAGCGCGATGGTCCCGAGCATCGCCACGAAGCCGAACGGCTGGCGGAACACCATCAGGAACAGGGTCACGCCGATCAGCCCCAGCGGCGCGGTGAGGAACACCATCGCCGTGCGCGAGAAGCTGCGTAGTTGCAGCATCAGCAGGGTCAGCACCACCACGATGAACAGCGGCACGCCGGCCTTCACCGAGTTCTGCCCGCGGGCCGAGTCTTCCACGGTGCCGCCGACGTCCAGCAGGTAACCGTCCGGCAGTTCGGCGCGGATCGGCTCCAGGGTCGGCAGGATCTGTTGCACCAGGGTCGCCGGCTGTTCCTTGCCATAGATGTCGGCCCGCACGGTGACGTTCGGCAGGCGGTTACGGTGCCAGATGATGCCTTCCTCGAAGCCGTATTCCAGGGTCGCGACCTGCGACAGCGCCACGCTCTTGCCGTTGTCGGTGGGCACCGCCAGGCTCGACAGCAGCGACAGCTCGGTGCGTTCATGCAAGGTCCCGCGCAGCAGGATCTCGATCAACTCGTTGTCTTCGCGGTACTGGCTGACGCTGGAACCGGTCAGCGAGCTTTGCAGGAATTTCGCCAGGTTGGCGGTACTCACGCCCAGGGCCCGCGCACGGTCCTGATCGATATTGAGGTAGACCACCTTGCTCGGCTCCTCCCAATCCAGGTGCACGTTGACCACGTGGGGGTTCTCGCGGACCTTGGCCGCCACCTTGCGCGCCAGGGCCCGCACCTCTTCGATGTGCTCGCCGGTGACGCGGAACTGCACCGGATAGCCCACGGGCGGGCCGTTCTCCAGGCGGGTGACTCGCGAGCGCAGGGCCGGGAACTGCTCGTCGAGGGTTTCGATCAGCCAGCTGCGCAGGCTTTCACGCTCCTCGATGGTCTTGGCCAGCACCACGAACTGGGCAAAACTCGCCGCCGGCAGTTGCTGGTCCAGGGGCAGGTAGAAACGCGGCGAACCGGTGCCGACGTAAGCCACATAGTTATCGATGCCGGCGTGATCCTTGAGCATCGCCTCCAGGCGCTTGACCTGATCGGCGGTGTTGCTCAGGGACGCGCCCTCGGCCAGCTTCAGGTCGACCATCAGCTCCAGGCGCCCGGAAGCCGGGAAGAACTGCTGCGGCACGAAGCGGAACAGCATCACCGAGGCAATGAACAGCAGCACGGTCAAGGCGATCACGGTCTTGCGCCGGCGCACGCACCATTCCACCATCCGCCGCACCCGCTGATAGAACGGCGTGCCGTACGGATCGGGCTGGCCGTCGGCGCTGCCGTGCTTGGCCGCATGCAGCTTGGCCAGGTCCGGCAGCAGCTTCTCGCCCAGGTAGGGCACGAACACCACCGCGGCGATCCATGAGGCCAGCAAGGCGATGGTCACCACCTGGAAGATCGAACGGGTGTATTCGCCGGTGCCGGACTGCGCCGTGGCGATCGGCAGGAAACCCGCGGCAGTGATCAGGGTACCGGTGAGCATCGGGAACGCCGTGCTGGTCCAGGCGTAGCTGGCGGCCTTGAGCCGGTCGTAGCCCTGCTCCATCTTGATCGCCATCATCTCCACCGCGATGATCGCGTCGTCCACCAGCAGGCCCAGCGCCAACACCAGCGCGCCTAGGGAGATCTTGTGCAGGCCGATCCCTAGGTAGTACATGGTGGCGAAGGTCATCGCCAGCACCAGCGGAATCGCCAGGGCCACCACCATGCCGGTGCGCACGCCGAGGGAAAAGAAGCTCACCAGCAGCACGATCGCCAGGGCTTCCACCAACACCTGGACGAACTCACCGACGCCGGTCTTCACCGCGGCCGGCTGGTCGGAGACCTTGCGCAGTTCCATGCCGGCGGGGAGGTTTTTCTGGATCCGGGCGAACTCCAGTTCCAGCGCCTTGCCCAACACCAGGATGTCGCCGCCGTCCTTCATCGCCACGGCGAGGCCGATCGCGTCCTGGCCCATGAAACGCATGCGCGGCGCCGGTGGATCGTTGAAGCCGCGACGCACATCCGCCACATCGCCGATACGGAAGGTGCGGTCGGCCACCCGGATCGGGAAGTTGCTAATCTGCTCGACGCTCTGGAAATTACCGGACACCCGCAATTGCAGGCGCTCGCTGCTGGTCTCGAAGAAGCCGGCGGTGGACACCGCGTTCTGCTCCTCCAGGGCCTGCTGCACCGCCGCCAGCGGCAGGCCGAGGGTCGCCAGCTTGACGTTCGACAGCTCGATCCAGACCTTCTCGTCCTGCAAGCCCAGCAGGTCGACCTTGCCCACGTCCTTGACCCGCTGCAGCTGGATCTGGATGCGGTCGGCGTAATCCTTGAGCACCGCGTAGTCGAAACCGTCGCCGGTCAGCGCATAGATATTGCCAAAGGTGGTGCCGAACTCATCGTTGAAGAACGGGCCCTGGATACCCGGCGGCAGGGTATGGCGAATATCGCTGATCTTCTTGCGTACCTGATACCAGAGCTCGGGGATCTGGTTCGAGTGCATCGAGTCGCGCGCCATGAAGGTCACCTGGGACTCGCCAGGGCGGGAAAACGAGACGATGCGCTCGTATTCGCCGGTTTCCATCAGTTTCTTTTCGATGCGTTCGGTGACCTGCCGGGAAACCTCCTGGGCCGTGGCGCCCGGCCAGTTGGTGCGGATCACCATGGCCTTGAAGGTGAAGGGCGGGTCTTCGCTCTGGCCCAGCTTGGTGTAGGACAACGCCCCGACAATGGCCAGTAACAGCATCAGGAACAACACGATCTGGCGGTTGCGCAACGCCCATTCGGAAAGATTGAAACCCATCGGGGATTACTCCTTGGCCGCCAGATTGACCACGCGGTTGGAGCGATCCACCGGGCGCACCTGCTGCCCCTCATGGAGCACATGCACACCCGCCGCCACCACCCAGTCGCTGACGCCGAGGCCTTCGAGAACCGGCACGCTCTTTTCGCCAAAGGCGCCGAGACGCACCGGGGTCTTTTTCAGGGTGTTGTTGGCGTCGACCCGCCAGACATAGGCGGCACCGTTCTCCGCAGTCACCGCCGACAGCGGCACCGACAACGGCACACTGGCCGCGGCCTGGATGAACACTCGGGCGCTCTGCCCCAGCTCGGCCGGGACCTTGCCGGCGGTAAAGGCGATGCGGGCGGCGAAGGTACGGGAGCGTGGGTCGGCGGCCGGCGACAGCTCGCGGATCTGCCCGGCGAAACGCTGGTCGGGCTGGCTCCACAGCTCCACTGACACCGGCTGGCCGATGCGGAAGCGGCCGAAACCCTGCTCCGGCAGGCTGATCAGCACTTCCCGCTCGCCGTCGGTAGCCAGGGTAAAGACGGTCTGGCCGGCGGCGACCACCTGGCCAACCTCGACCGTGCGCCGGGCCACGACTCCATCCTGGGGCGCGCGCAGCACGGCGTAACCGGCCTGGTTGCTGGCCACGTCGAACTCGGCCTTGATCTGCTTGAGCCGGGCCAGGCCGGAGCGATACAGGTTTTCGGCGTTGTCGTACTGGGAACGGCTGACCAGTTGCCGGTCCATCAAGGTCTTGTAGCGGTCACGCTCGGAGCGCACCAGATTCAGGTTGGCTTCGGCCGCCGCCACCTGGGCCCGGGTGGCTTCCAGTTGCAGCCGCACGTCCTGCGGGTCGAGCTCGGCCAATGGCTGGTCGGCTTTCACCCGCTGCCCCTCATCGACCAGTCGTCGGCTGACCTTACCCCCAATCCGGAACGCCAGGTCCGGTTCGTAACGCGCGCGGACCTCGCCGGGGTAGCTGTCCATGGCCTGCGCCGCGGGCTCTGGCTGCACCACCATGGCCGGGCGGACGGTGGTTTGCGCCGTTTCTTCATGGCCGCACGCGGACAGCAGAACGGCCAGGCTGACTGGCAACGCGAGGGATAAGGCATAGCGGAACATGGCGGGGGACCTTTCGCTAAGGGTGCTTCGAATAATTATACTGGTGGGTATGTTATTAATAGCAAACTCACCAGTCCAGTATTAAAGCGAAGAATGTCCGACAATCTTTCTACCTCAAACGGCCCCGGCCGCCCCAAGGACCTGGCAAAACGCCAGGCCATTCTCGAAGCCGCGAAAACGCTGTTTCTGAGCAACGGCTACGCCAACACCAGCATGGACGCGGTAGCTGCCGAAGCCGGTGTTTCCAAGCTGACGGTGTACAGCCATTTCAACGATAAGGAGACCTTGTTCTCCGCCGCGGTAATGGCCAAGTGCGAGGAGCAGTTACCGACGCTGATCTTCGAGCTGCCGGCCGGCATGCCGATCGAAAACGTGCTGCTGAATATCGCCCGGGGCTTTCACCTGCTGATCAACAGCGAAGAATCCTTGAACCTGCATCGCCTGATCATGGCCCTGGGCAGCCAGGACCCGAAGCTCTCGCAGATCTTCTTCGAGGCCGGGCCACAACGCATGGTGCAAGGTATGGAGCGGCTGCTGACGAGGATCGACCAGAGCGGCGCCCTGCGCATCGACAAACCGCGCAATGCCGCCGAGCATTTCTTCTGCCTGCTCAAAGGCGCGGCGAACTTTCGCCTGCTCTACGGCTGCGGCGAACTGCTGAGTGACGAAGCCGCCGAGGAGCATGTACGGGAAGTGGTGGGGTTGTTCATGCGCGCGTATCGAGCCTGAAGGCCCTATCGCGAGCAAGCTCCTACAGGTCATGCGCAGTCTCTGTAGGAGCGAGCTTGCTGGCGAAAAAACCGATGAAGATCAGGCCTTCAGCGCCTTCTTCGGATAGATATCGTAACGGCTGGATTTGCCATCCAGCGCATGGCTCGGCTTGGGGCCTGCGATGCACGGCGCCTTGCGCGGGCGCTTGACCACCACCCGGTGGCTGGCCAGGGCCAGGGCGGCCTCCAGCAGTGCCGGGGCGTCCGGGTCGTCCCCGACCAGTGGGCGGAACAGGCGCATTTCCTTTTTCACCAGCGCGGTCTTTTCCCGATGCGGGAACATCGGGTCCAGGTAGATCACCTGGGGCGGCTCGCCCTCCCAATTGCGCATCACCTCGATCGAGTTGCCCTTGAGCAGGCGCATGCGCGCCACGATCGGCGCCACTTCGAAATCCTCTCCCGCCCGGGCCAGGCCGTCTTCGAGCAAGGCGCCGATCAAGGGCTGGCGCTCGATCAGGCTCATCTCGCAGCCGAGGCTGGCCAGGACGAACGCATCCTTGCCCAGCCCCGCCGTGGCATCCAGGATCCGCGGGCGCACGCCCTGGGTAATGCCCACCGCCTTGGCGATCATCTGCCCGCTACCGCCGCCATACAGCCGCCGGTGCGCCGCGCCACCCTCGACAAAGTCCACCCGCACCGGCCCTGGCGCGTCGGCGCCGAGCTGCTGCAGCTGCAAGCCCTGCTCGCCGACCTGCAGGGCGAACTCCGCCTCGTCGATCTGCAATGGCAGCTCCAGTCGCTCGGCCCAATGCGCGGCCTGCGGCTGGAATGCCTCGGCCAAGGCCTCGACTTTGATGCGGCAGGCCGCTGGTTGCTCACTCATCTGAAAACACGCTCAAAAAATTAATGATCGGCAAAAACTGCCGATAAAAGAACTATCCGGCATTTTGCCAGAGCTGAGCGTCGACCCGAGAGAAATGTCAGACATTCGAAGCCTATCCATTGGCGTCATATCGCCCCACGGCGATTACGGCCTAAAAAATTCCCAAGCACTGAGCGGCGTCAGCCATCTGTGGCAGGATTTTTTTGCCCAGGCGCTGGCCGAGCAACGCGGCGATGGCACGAAGGTCACTGACGACAATTCTCCGGTGGCCGTGGACGGCCCGACCGAACCCCATGGCGGCAGCGACCTGCTGGCGCAAATCGTTACCCAGCGTCATTGCGACGTCCAGGACACCGAGATCCGCCCGCCGGAACCGTTGTTCCTACCGATCGCCGAGTTCGAAACCGAGCTGCTGGACAAACCGTTTCCGCCGTTCCCGCCGGAAGAAATCGCCGCCCAGCAACACCAGCAAGACTTCGAAAGCGGCTGGGTACGCCCCATTGTCCTCAATGCCGGCCAGCCCCTGCCCGAGCCGGGCCCGGCGCCGCAACCGCGGCCGTTGCACCTGCCGATCGCCGAATTCGAACTGGACCTGCTGGATAAACCCTTCCCGCCCTTCCCGCCGCAAGAGCTCATCGAGCAACAGAAGCAGTTCGATTTCGATACCGGCTGGGCGCGTCCGCTGATCCTGCAGAACCTGCGGATCGCCGCCTGACCTTCAACCAGCCGCGTCAGACACTCATTAGCCTGAGCGCAGCCAGCAACGACGCTTTCCCGCCCCGCTCAGCCCTTGAACAACCGATTGATCTGCCCGAACGGCAAAGCCTGGTCGGCAAAGTCGAAGCTGCCGTGGTCGCGGATTTCCTGCGCTGCCTGATAGAAGGCGCCATAGGCGGCCCGCGCCAGGGCCGAACCGACGCTGATCCGCTTCACCCCCAGCTTGCTCAACTGCGCCAGGGTCAATTTCAGGCCACCCGACATCAGCACGTTGACCGGTTTGGGCGCCACCGCGCGGACCACAGCGATGATTTCCTCGGCCGAGCGCAACCCAGGCGCATACAGCACATCGGCGCCGGCCTCGGCATAGGCTTGCAGGCGGCGAAGGGTGTCCGGCAGGTCCTGCCGGCCATGCAGCAGGTTTTCCGCCCGTGCCGTGAGCACAAAGGGAAAAGGCAATTGCCGCACTGCGGCGACCGACGCCTCGATACGCTCGACCGCCAGTTTGAAGTCATAGATCGGATCATCGGCCCGGCCCGTGGCGTCTTCGATGGAGCCGCCCACCGCCCCGCAGGTGGCCGCTTGGCGCAGGGTCCGGGCACAGCCTTCGGGGCTGTCGGAAAAACCGTTCTCCAGGTCCACCGCCACCGGCAGGCTGCTGGCGCCGACTATGGCGCGAACGTTACCCAGGGTGTCCTCCAGGGACAAGGCACCTTCGGCGTCGGGGCGCCCCAGGGAAAAAGCGAAACCGGCGCTGGTGGTCGCCAGGGCCTCGAAGCCGAGGCTGGCCAGCATCTTGGCGGAGCCCGCGTCCCAAGGGTTGGGAATCACGAAAGCCCGATCACGCTCATGCAGGGCCTTGAAGGTTTGGGCACGAAGGGTTTGCGCATCCATTGGCGGACTCCTGGGCAGGGAAATGATCCCGCTCAGAGCAAGCCGAGTTGCTCCGCGGCGGGCTCTCTGTATAGCTCAGGCAAGGCCGGCAATCCAGGCAGGCGCTCCATCAGGCGCGCGTGAAAACGCCGCGCCAGCTCGGCGGCCAGGCGGTTATCAGCGGTGTGCAGGAAGATGTAGGGGGTTCGCCCTTCCTCGATCCAGCCGGCGACCTTGTCGATCCAGGGCACCAGGAACGGGTCATTGGCCTCAAGCTCCGGATGACCGATAAAGCGCACCTGGGGAAACTGGGTGAAGGCGGCCGGGCGCGGCGGTACCTTGGGTTTCTTCGATTGCGCATGGAGCACCGACGGCTCGCTGGACGTGCAACTGAACAAGGCGCGCGGGTCGAGGCAGATGCGCTCTACCCCACGATCCAGCAGCAGGCGGTTGAGCATGCGCTCGGCATCGCCCTTGGCGAAGAAATCCCGATGCCGGACTTCCACCGCCAACGGCCGCTCCAGGCCGTCGATAAAGCCCGCCAGTTCCGCCAGGCGCTGCGGTGTGAAGCTTGCGGGCAGTTGCAGCCACAGCGGCGAAACACGTTCGCCCAGCGGGCTGAGCAACTGCAGGAAGCTCTCGGCCGCGCCCAATTGTTCGCGCAGGTCGCCGCCATGGCTGATGTCGCCGGGAAACTTGGCGGTGAAGCGGAAATGTTCGGGCATGGTCTGCGCCCAGCGCTGCACCGTGGCCTCGGCGGGGCGCGCATAGAAGGTGGTATTGCCTTCCACGGCATTGAAGACCTGGCAATACAGGCCGAGAAAATCCGTCGGCCGCGCGCTTTCCGGGTACAGGTACTCACGCCAGGCGTTTTCGCTCCAGGAAGGACAACCGAGGTAATAAGGCAGCAACATCAGATGTGCAGGTCGAGACCCACCACTTCCATATCCCAATCGACGAAACCGGCGGTGGTCAGGTAGCTGGCCAGAGCGTTGGCGACGCTTCTTTTCATGGCGCGCTGGAAGATCATGTCCTGTGGACGGGCGGGCAGGTTGCTGGTGCGCCCGGCGGAAGCCTGGGAGCGCGCCTGGGCAGGAGTCTCGGGTTGGACTTCGACGGCATCTGCGTCCTCGAGGGAGTCGTCCAGCAGCACGCTGCCTTTGCGAGGCTTGCGCTTGATGGGGTAGGACTGAGAGGAAATGCCGTCTATGCGCATAATCACATGCTCGATATCGATGATGGCAATTTAGCGGCACCTCGCCGACTACGCAAATGCCGAGTGATAACTAGAACACAGAAAATGCAAAAGGTTTAAAAGCCACCGGAAACTGGCACGAAAACCTGACGATTGACACGCTCGCCACGCGGGCTCGTGATGGCGAACAGCTCTGCAGCGGCCTGTCAGCGCGCTTTTGGCGTCGCCACCTTGTCCCGCAGGTACACCGGTTGCGCCTCATCCGCCGGGATCGCCTCGCCGCGCTCCCAGGCAAAGCGCGCCAGGGTCAGCAAATCTTCGGCGTGGGGCAGCATGCCCGCGTCCTGGCCACTGAGATTAACCCCGATACGCTCGGCGTAGCCCCAGCCGGTGCCCGCGCCGAACCAGTCGCCGCTGGCGTCCACCGGCAACGCAGCGGCTTCCGGCGGCAGCACCGCTTCGGCCCCTGCCAGGCGCATCTCGCCCGCCACTTCGCGGTAGCAGCCCCAGTAGACCTCATCCATTCGCGCATCGATGGCGGCGGCCACCTGGGTCGCGCCGTGTTCGCGCAATGCGCGCTGCGCCAGCACCGCCAGGTTCGACACCGGCAGCACCGGGCGCTCCAGGGCGAAGGCCAGGCCCTGGACCACGCCGATGGCGATCCGCACACCGGTAAAGGCCCCAGGCCCGCGACCGAAGGCAATGGCATCGACGGCCTGCACGCTGGTGCCGGCATCGGCCAGCAGTTTCTGGATCATCGGCAGCAGCTTCTGTGCATGCAGGCGCGGGATCACCTCGTAGTGGCTCGTCACCTTGCCGTCGTGCAGCAAGGCAACCGAGCAGGCTTCAGTCGCGGTGTCCAGGGCCAGCAAGGTGCTCATCGATGTTTCCATAAGGCAGAGGGAGTTGAAAAAAGTGACGCATTATAAACAGCAACGGCCCGCAAGCGGGCCGTTGAAGATCAAGCTGGTACGACTGATCAGCTCAGCGCTTCGAGCACCTTGCCGGTGATCGACTCGACCGAACCGACGCCCGCGATGTGGCTGTACTTCGGCTTGCCCTGGCTGGCGGCCAGGCTCTGGTAGAACTCCACCAGCGGCTTGGTCTGGGAGTGATAGACCGACAGGCGATGACGCACGGTTTCTTCGGTGTCGTCTTTACGCTGGACCAGGTCTTCACCGGTGATGTCGTCTTTACCGGCGATTTTCGGCGGATTGTAGACGGTGTGGTAAACGCGGCCCGAGGCTTCGTGCACACGGCGGCCAGCGATACGCTGGACGATCTCTTCGTCGTCGACGGCGATCTCGACCACGTTGTCCAGCTCGACGCCGGCTTTGACCAGCGCTTCGGCCTGAGGAATGGTGCGTGGGAAGCCGTCGAACAGGAAACCCTTGGCGCAATCGGCCTGGCTGATGCGTTCCTTGACCAGGTTGATGATCAGGTCATCGGAGACCAGACCACCGGCGTCCATCACGCTCTTGGCTTTCAGGCCCAGCTCGGTGCCGGCCTTGACCGCTGCGCGCAGCATGTCGCCGGTGGAGATTTGCGGAATGCCGAATTTTTCGGTGATGAACTTTGCCTGAGTACCTTTACCGGCCCCGGGAGCTCCCAGCAGAATTACGCGCATCGATGTGCTCCTCAATTTTTTATTTAGAAACGCTCGGATTCGCCTCGTGGGGCCAATCTCGGAAATGGGATAGTGGCCGCCCAAACGGCCAAAGGCTGATCAAGATACACAGCCGACACAGCGCACACAAGCAGCCGAAAGTCGGAGCAACCCGCCGCCTTTATGCCCTGGCGACAGGGTATTGCTGGTCGCAACCCCATAACAAAGTGTCGCCTGGCGACGGTCGCCAGCCCTCTCGGGCCAGCGCTCGAAGTACCGTGCCAAGCCACTGAAAACCCCGGCAATTACTTTAGCCGGTATTGCGCAAACCGGCGGCAATCCCCGCCACAGACACCAGCAGCGCCTGTTCCACCGGGCTGTCCTGGGCGCCGTCCTGGCGTCGCGAACGGGCCAGCAGTTCGGCCTGCAATAGATGCAGCGGGTCCAGGTAGGTATTGCGCAGGCGAATGAACTCCAGGGTGTCAGGGCTATGTGCCAGTAACTGCGACTGACCGGTCAACCCCAAGACCACCGAACACGCCTGCGACAATAAGTCGCGTAAATGCGCACCCAATGGCAACAGCGCCGGTTCGACCAATCGTTCGTCGTAGGAACGGGCGATATCCGCGTCGGCCTTGGCCAACACCATCTCCAGCATGTCGATGCGCGTGCGGAAAAACGGCCACTGTTCGCGCATCTGCCCCAGCAACTCGCCCTCCCCGCGCTCCAGGGCCTTGCTCAAGGCGGTTTCCCAGCCCAGCCAGGCCGGCAGCATCAGGCGGGTCTGGGTCCAGCCGAAAATCCACGGGATGGCCCGCAGGCTTTCGATGCCGCCGGCGCGCCGCTTGGCCGGCCGGCTGCCCAGTGGCAGGCGCCCCAGTTCCTGCTCCGGCGTGGACTGGCGGAAATACTCGACGAACTGCGGGTTCTCCCGCACCACCGCGCGATAGGCCTTCACCCCATCGTCGGCCAGTTCGTCCATCAGGTCGCGCCAGGCTGGCTGCGGCAGGGGCGGCGGCAGCAAGGTCGCTTCCAGCACCGCCGCCAGGTAGAGATTGAGATTCTGCTCGGCGATGTCCGGCAGGCCGAATTTGAAACGAATCATTTCCCCTTGCTCGGTGGTACGGAAGCGCCCCGCCACCGACCCCGGCGGCTGCGACAGGATCGCCGCGTGGGCCGGGCCGCCGCCACGCCCCACGGTGCCACCGCGACCATGGAACAGCAGCAGCTCGACCTGCTGCTCGCGGCAGATATCCACCAGTTTTTCCTGGGCCCGGTACTGCGCCCAGGCGGCAGCAGTGGTGCCGGCATCCTTGGCCGAGTCGGAATAACCGATCATCACTTCCTGCGGGCCCTGCAGGCGCGAACGATAGCCTGGCAGAAGCAGCAACTGCTCGATCACCGGGCCGGCGTTGTCCAGGTCGGCCAGGGTTTCAAACAGCGGCACCACGCGCATCGGCCGCAGCACGCCCGCTTCCTTGAGCAGCAGTTGCACGGCGAGCACATCGGATGCCGCGCCGGCCATGGAGATCACATAGGAGCCCAGCGAAGCCGCCGGGGCTGCGGCGACTTCCCGGCAGGTCGCCAGCACTTCGGCGGTGTCGGCCGAGGGCTTGAAATAACCGGGCAGCAGCGGACGACGACTGCCCAGTTCGCGCATCAGGAAATCGATGCGCTCTTGCTCGCTCCAGTCGCCGTAGCGGCCCAGGCCCAGGTAGTCGGTGATTTCGGTCATGGCCGCGGTGTGCCGCGAGGAGTCCTGACGCACGTCCAGGCGCACCAGGAACAGGCCGAAGGTCACCGCGCGGCGCAGGCAATCGAGCAACGGACCGTCGGCGATCACGCCCATGCCGCATTCATGCAGGGACTCGTAGCAGAGCTCCAGCGGGTCCAGCAGCTCGCGGTTGTTCTGCAGCACCTGGGCAGTCGCCGGCACGCTACCGCTCAACGAGGCCTGGGCCCAGTTGCGGGTGGCCCGCAGGCGCTCGCGCAATTGCTTGAGCACCGCGCGATACGGCTCGGCGCTGTCGCCGGCCAGTGCCCGCAATGTCGCGTTGGCTTGCTGCATGGACAGGTCGGCAGCCAGTTGATCGACATCGCGCAGGTACAGGTCGGCGGCCATCCAGCGCGCCAGCAACAGCACCTCGCGGGTCACCGCCGCGGTGACATTGGGGTTGCCGTCACGGTCGCCGCCCATCCACGAAGCAAAGCGAATCGGCGCCGCCTCCAGCGGCAAATGCATGCCGGTGGCCGCGTGCAAAGCCTGGTCGGCCTTGCGCAAATAGTTGGGGATGGCCTGCCACAGCGAATGCTCGATCACCGCGAAGCCCCACTTGGCTTCGTCCACCGGGGTCGGCCGGGTACGGCGGATTTCTTCGGTGTGCCAGGCCTCGGCGATCAGCCGCTGCAAGCGTGTCTGGATCTGCGCGCGCTCGGCCGAGGTCAGGTCGCGATGGTCCTGGGCAGCCAACTGCGCGGCGATGGCATCGTATTTCTGGATCAGCGTGCGGCGGGCGACTTCGGTGGGGTGGGCGGTCAACACCAGCTCGATCTCCAGCCGCCCCAACTGCCGGGCCAGCGCCTCGGCGCCATGGCCTTCGGCCCGCAGGCGCGCCAGCAGTTCCGGCAGCACCCGCGACTCGAACGGCGCCGGCTGCGACTCCTCGCGACGGTGAATCAACTGGTACTGCTCGGCGATGTTGGCCAGGTTGAGGAACTGGTTGAACGCCCGCGCCACCGGCAGCAGTTCATCCTCGCTGAGCTGGTTGAGGCTGGCGCTGAGTTCGGCATCCAGCGAACCGCGTCGGTCGGCCTTGGCACCCTTGCGAATCTGTTCGATCTTGTCGAGAAAACCCTCGCCATACTGTTCACGAATGGTGTTGCCCAACAGCTCACCCAGCAGGTGAACATCTTCGCGCAAGCGCGCATCAATATCGGTCATCTACCTGTTCTCCAGCGGACTCGGGGCTCCTAGTAAGCCCCAAGAGTGCCGCCAGCACATGGCTATTAGCAAGGGCGGTCTTGACGCGAACAGCTGCGGGCAACGCCGGTGCACGACGAAGCGCCTTTAAACCTTGCACGATGGAGCTAGTCTCAAGAGTAAGCCGCACAACGGCTTAGCGCCGGCACAGGCCGGTCACTCACCAAGCCCTGCCACAAGCAGGTGTTCATTGAGGTTGCCATGAAAATCCGTGAGCTCGCGCAACACTGGGAAGAAAACGCCAAGGGTCGCCTGACCCAGACCGGCTACACGATCTATCTGGATGTCGAAGCCGCCGCACGCCTGGCGGCAATTTCCGAGATGTACCCCAAACGCCGGACCGAGGAACTGCTCGGCGAACTGATCGGGGCCGCCCTGGAGGAACTCGAGACCAGCTTCCCTTATGTCCAGGGCCAGCATGTGGTCGCCACCGACGAAGAAGGCGATCCACTCTACGAAGACATCGGCCCTACCCCGCGTTTTCTCGCCCTGTCGCGGCGTTATCTGCACGATCTGTCGGCTCAGGCAGACGAGCAGAAACACTGATCCACGCCTGCATTTCTCACCGATAAGAGCGTTATTCCTGACCCCGGATCGGGTCAGGAGTATCCCAGCGCACGGCAAAAGTTCCTTATTCAGAGCCTTGTCCACACAGTCAGGAAATTTCCGGGCAATAAGCCATCTTCTCTGAACTATTCAAAAAAGCCTCGGGTCACAGCCAATAACCATCCCTGGAACGGCCGTTTCATTTTCAATGCCCCAGCCTTGTCGTCACTCAGCGTTACGGCGTCGGAACCGGGATGGATTTTGATGTTTTTCAGGAGTTATCCAATGGAGTTGAAGACCATGAAGATCAGCACTGCCAAATCCTCGTCAACCTCTCTGCGCGGGCTGAAACTGGCCGCGCTGGCTCTCGGTAGCAGCCTGGTCCTGGCCGGTTGCGCCGGTAATCCGCCAAGCGAGCAATACGCGGTGACGCAATCTGCGGTCAATAGCGCAGTCAGCGCAGGCGGTACCGAATTTGCCGCGGTGGAAATGAAATCGGCTCAGGACAAGCTCAAGCAAGCCGAGCTCGCCATGCACGACAAGAACTACGACGAAGCCCGGCGTCTGGCCGAGCAGGCCGAATGGGACGCCCGCGTCGCCGAGCGCAAGGCTCAGGCAGCCAAGGCCGAACAGGCATTGAAGGACTCTCAGAAAGGCGTTCAGGAACTACGTCAGGAAGGCATGCGCAGCGTGCAATGAGCCGCGGGCGCCGATTCCCACGTATTCGCAATCGATAAAAGGACGAAACCATTATGCGTAAACAACTGATGATCCCTGCCCTGTTGGCCCTGAGCGTAGCACTGGCGGCATGCTCCACCCCGCCTAACGCCAACCTGGAAAACGCCCGGACCAACTACTCTGCCCTGCAGGCCAATCCGCAGGCCACCAAGGTGGCGGCCCTGGAAACCAAGGACGCCAGCGAATGGCTGGACAAGGCCGACAAGGCCTACCTGAACAAGGAGGACGAAAAGAAGGTCGACCAACTGGCCTACCTGACCAACCAGCGGATTGAAGTGGCCAAGCAGACCATCGCCCTGCGCACCGCGGAAACCCAGCTCAAGGACGCCGGCGACCAGCGCGCCAAGGCGCTTCTGGATGCCCGTGACGCACAGATCAAGCAACTGCAATCGAGCCTCAACGCCAAGCAGACCGACCGCGGTACGCTGGTGACCTTCGGTGACGTACTGTTCGCCACCAACAAGGCCGACCTGAAATCCAGCGGCCTGGTCAACATCAACAAGCTGGCGCAGTTCCTGCGCGACAACCCTGACCGCAAAGTGATAGTCGAAGGCTACACCGACAGCACCGGCAGCGCGGCCTACAACCAGTCGCTGTCCGAGCGTCGCGCCACTTCGGTACAGGTCGCCCTGATCAAGATGGGTGTCGATCCGGCACGCATCGTCGCCCAGGGTTATGGCAAGGAATATCCGGTTGCCGACAACGGCAGCGTTTCCGGGCGCGCCATGAACCGTCGCGTGGAAGTGACCATTTCCAACGACAACCAGCCGGTCGCGCCACGTTCGGCCATCAGCGCCAACTAAGCCCGGCCCCGCGCGATAAACCGCGCACCCAATAAAAAGCCCCGCCTTGATCGGCGGGGCTTTTTTTATCCGGCAACCGGATCGCGGCTCGCGCTGGTATGCCGACCGGTCACTGCTCCAGCTTCGGGGTTTCCTGGCCCATGCAGCGCACGGCGCGCTTCTTGTTGTTGATCAGCACGCCCGTCAGCCCCTTCTGCTCGGTGTCGAACAGCACCAGCACGCCATCGATGCATTGCGCCACCTCGGCCGCCGGCTCCAGGGACACCTTGTAGTCTTCGCCGGGCACGGTCTTGAGCATGGTGAAATCGTTGAGCAGCAGCGCATCCTCCGGCTTGGCGAAATGCAGGTAGCCGTAGTACCACAGGCATGCCACGGTGCCGAGGATGCTGCAGATACCGGTGATGATCAGGGGGATGGCGTTACGTTCTTCGCTCATTGCGGACTCTCTGGAGGTTCTACGACTGGATTCAAAGGTGTGGGGTAATTGGGGATTTCGCCCAGGCGGCGCAGGCCGTTGAAATGCTGCGGGTCCTCAAGGTAACGCAACATCACCTGGCGCCAGACCGGGTCGGCGAAGGTCTGCACATGACCGCCTCGGGTCAGTTGCAGCACCCTGGGCGGGGGCGCAGCTTGATACAGACGGATGCCGTTGGAAAGCGGTACGAGGGAATCGTCGATACTGTGGTAGATCAGCTTGGGCACGCCATCCAGGCGCGCCATGGCCTTGATCGCACTGTCGCCATCGGGCACCAGCCACGACAGCGGCACCTGGAACGGCCAGGTCATCCAGGATGTGCTCAGGGCAAAACGGCCCACCTCGCGGTAACTGGCCGGTACCCCGTCGAAGACAATGGCCTTGAGCTGGCGCTGGCGTTCCGGATGCTGCTCCACCAGATAGTGGATGGCCAGGGCGCCGCCCAGGCTCTGGCCCAGGACGATCAGCGGCTTGCCCTGGACCTCGGGCGCCCGGTCCAGCCACTGGAAGGCCGCGTCGACGTCCTGGTAGATCGCCGGCAGGCTCGGTTTGCCTTGCGACACCCCGTAGCCACGGTAGTCCACCAGCAGAACCTGATAGCCCTGCTCCGGCAACCACCAGCTGCCGCCGAGGTGCCCGGACAGGTTGCCGCCATTGCCGTGCAGGTGCAGCACCGTGCCCTTGACCGGCACCCCGGCCTTGGCCGGCAGCCACCAGCCGTGCAAGCGCGTACCGTCGGCGGCGGTCAGGGTGACGTCGCGGTAGTCGAGCCGGGCCTTGTCCGGGGTGAACGGCAGGCCCCGCTCGGGATAGAACAGCAGCGAGCTGCAACCGCTCAGGGTCAGCAGCAGGCAGACAATGCTGAGGACTCGCATCCGTTTGAAGCCTTATGCCGAGAGTGAAAAACGCCCCCTGTAGGAGCGAGCTTGCTCGCGATACGTGGTGTCAGGCACATCGCCATCGCGAGCAAGCTCGCTCCTACACGGAGGGGGTTACAGGATGTTCGAGTAATCCGCCTCGATCCGGTCCAGGCTCAGGTGATTGAGGAAGTTGGAGAAGCACATCCAGGCCGACAGCGCGTTCATGTCGCGGAACTGGTCCGGCAGGTACTTGGGTGGCACCACCAGGCCTTCGTCGACCAACTGGCGCAGGGTCCGCATGTCCTCCAGGGTGGTCTTGCCGCAGAACAGCAAAGGTATCTGCTCGAGCTTGCCCTTGCGCACGGCCAACTGAATGTAGTTGTAAACCATGATGAAGCCCTTGAGATAGGACAAGTCTTTGGTGAATGGCAGGCCCGTCGGCACCGAACCGCGGAACACCCGGCTGGCATTGCCATAACTTTCGGCCATTTCGAAACCCTGCTCGCGGAAGAACTCGAACACCTGCATGAAGTCCGCGCCCTCCTCCACCATGTGAATGGCGCGAGTGCGGTTGGTCAGCTTGCGCAGACGGCTCGGGTAGGAGGCGAAGGTAATGATCTCCATCAGGATCGCCAGGCCTTCCTGGGTCACGGTCGACGAGGGCGGGCCCTTGGACAGGAAGGTGCAGATCGGCTGGTTCAGGCCGTTGAGGGTTGTGCCCACGTGGACCAGGCCTTCGTGGACTTCCAGGGCGCGCACATCGCGATCGTTGAACAGCGCGTCGGCGCGGATCTTGATGTAGTCGGCGCCGGCCGCCGCGTCCGCGACTATGCCATCGGACTCGAAGACCCGGATGGTTTCCTCGGCCTCGCCGAACACCTTGTTCAGCCGGCTTTGCAGCAGGTTCACCGCTTCCTTGGCGCTCAGGGTCTTGGGTTCGTCCTTGAGATCGCCACGGCCGTCGATATTGTTCAGGTAATCCGAGAGCATCAGGCCCAGGTCGGCCAGGGTCGGGTCGCCGGCATGAAAGGCGTCGGAGGCCGCGCCGTAGAGTTCCTGGGAAATCAGCCCGAAGTCCTCGGTGCCACGGGCCTCGAGCATCCGCACCACCATGCGGTACTCCTTGCACATGCGCCGCATGATCTGCCCCACCGGGTTGAACTGGCCCAACTGGCGGGTGATGTCACGTTCGATGTTCTGGAACTCCAGTTTCACCGCGCTGGAGTCGAAAGACAGCGGCCGGCCTTCGTAATAGGCGCGGTCCACCGCCGGCATTTCCTTGCCATTGGCCTTGAGGAAACCTTTGCGGATGTTGTCATCCCACTTCACCGCATCCAGTACGCGGATCGGCGTCTGTGCCAGCACAATGCGATCGGACAAGGTGCGTATCGTCTGCTGGTAATCGTCCACCCCAAAACTCCCGTTAAAACGTCTGTACTGCGTTTACTTGCCTGCCCGCTGGAAGCGCGCCGCCTCGACGAACACGTCGGAGTTGGCGGGATCGTCCAGATAGGCGAAAACCTGTGGCAGCGCGCTGTCGATCAGCACGCCCTCGCCGTCCTTGGTGTCGAACGGTTCGCCCCGCAGGGCATTCTGCCCGCGGGCCTGATTGATCTGCTCGAGATCGAGCTGGTAGAGCACCAGCTCGTGTTCGTCGGTCAACTCGAAACCGGCGATGGTGAAGTGCCCACCGAGCGCCTGGGGCACCGCCGCCGAGAGATACCAGCGGCTGCCGTGGCGGGAAACGGTGAACTCGTAAGTATCGTGCTGCTGCGGCTTGGCCTTGACGGAAGTGACGGCCTTGTAGCGGTTGTTGCCGATGCGGCTCAGTTGCAGGGTGAGCGGTTCGCCCCAGGCATTCTTGCTGGTCCATTTGCCGAGCAGCGCCGCGGGCGCCGCCTGATCGGCCGGCAAGGGTTCCTTGAAGGACACCAGGCAGCCACTGAGCAGCAGGAACGACAAGGCGATCACAACGCGCCAGGCTTTCATTCAACACTCCCTATCAGCAGTCGACCCGTAGCCGCTAGCGCAGCCTGCGTTCGGGCGGGCGGATCACACCGAGGCCAATACCAGGTGCATGTACCGGGTCAGAATGCCCAGCATGTCTTCGTCGGCCAGAGGCTCTGCCCCGTTGAGCAGGCCCTGATATTCCATCCGTCCGATTATAGACGTCAACACTTTGGCATCCTGTTGCGGCTCGCGTGAACCCAATACCTGGAAAAACTGGCAGGTACCCTGCAGCAGGATCTGCTGGTGGGAACGCACCAGCAGCGCCAGGCGCGGGTTGAGCAGCGCTTCCTGGCGAAACGCCTGCTCGGCCATCAGATGCTCGCGGCGGTTGTGCAGTTGGCGCTGCACGTAATCGGCGGTCAGGCGCGCAATGTCATCGGCCAGTTGCGCGCGGGACTGCGGGCTGCCGTCGCCATAGGCGACCATCTCCCGCAGCAAGCCCTCGTTGTTGGCCCACAGCTTGGCCATGAAGGCGGCGCTGCGCTCGACGTATTGGGCGAAGGTATCGGTGAGCAGGTCATCGATATCCTTGAAGTAGTAGGTGGTGGCCGACAGCGGCACACCGGCTTCGGCGGCGACCGCGCGATGACGCACGGCGCGCACGCCATCGCGCACGACGATGCGCATGGCCGCGTCGAGAATATCCTGGCGACGTTGCTCACTGCCCTGTCGGCTGGCCTTGCGGCCCTGGTACTGAACACTTTCAGCGACCGCAGTGGCGATGCCAGCTGCACCTTCTTGAGCAATTGCACGGTTCACGACAGGTATTCCTCTCACATAAAAAATGAAAAAAGCAGTACGTCAGTGCCACACAGACAATAAAAAGCCGCCTGTTAGCGGCGGCTTTTTATTCAACATATTTACGCTTGCGGCCGCATGTGCGGGAACAGGATCACGTCGCGGATCGACGGGGAGTTGGTCAGCAGCATCACCAGGCGGTCGATGCCGATACCTTCACCGGCGGTCGGCGGCATGCCGTACTCCAGGGCGCGAACGAAGTCGGCATCGTAGTGCATGGCTTCGTCGTCCCCGGCGTCCTTGTCAGCCACCTGGGCCATGAAACGCTCGGCCTGGTCTTCCGCGTCGTTCAACTCGGAGTAGGCGTTGGCGATTTCGCGGCCACCGATGAACAGCTCGAAACGATCGGTCACGTTCGGGTTCTCGTCGTTGCGACGGGCCAGCGGCGAGACTTCGAACGGGTACTGGGTAATGAAGTGCGGCTGCTCCAGCTTGTGCTCGACCAGTTCTTCGAAAATCATCACCTGCAGCTTGCCCAGGCCTTCGAAGCCGAGCACCTTGGCACCGGCCTTCTTGGCGATAGCGCGAGCCTTGTCGATGTCGTTCAGGTCATCAGCGGTCAGCTCGGGGTTGTACTTGAGGATCGAGTCGAACACCGACAGGCGGGCGAACGGCTCGCCGAAGTGGAACACCTTGTCGCCGTATGGCACGTCGGTGCTGCCCAGGACCAGCTGCGCCAGTTCGCGGAACAGTTCTTCGGTCAGGTCCATGTTGTCTTCGTAGTCGGCGTAGGCCTGGTAGAACTCCAACATGGTGAATTCAGGGTTGTGCCGGGTCGAAACGCCTTCGTTGCGGAAGTTGCGGTTGATCTCGAACACTTTCTCGAAGCCACCGACCACCAGGCGCTTGAGGTACAGCTCCGGGGCGATACGCAGGAACATTTCCATGTCCAGGGCGTTGTGGTGGGTCTCGAACGGCTTGGCCGCCGCACCGCCGGGAATGGTCTGCAGCATCGGCGTTTCCACTTCCAGGAAGTCACGCTTCATCAGGAAGCTGCGGATATGGGCGATGACTTGCGAACGCACGCGGAAGGTTTCGCGTACGTCTTCGTTGACGATCAGGTCGACGTAGCGCTGGCGATAGCGCTGCTCGGTGTCGGTCAGGCCGTGGTGCTTGTCCGGCAGCGGACGCAGCGACTTGGTCAGCAGGCGTACCTGGGTCATCTCGACGTACAGGTCGCCCTTGCCGGAACGAGCCAGGGTGCCTTCGGCGGCGATGATGTCGCCCAGGTCCCAGGTCTTGACCGCGTCCAGGGTTTCTTCCGGCAGGGTCTTGCGGTTGACGTAGACCTGGATCCGCCCGGTCATGTCCTGGATCACCATGAACGAGCCACGGTTGAGCATGATGCGACCGGCAACCTTGACCGGGATTGCAGCCTCGGCCAGCTCTTCCTTGGTCTTGTCCGCGTATTGCTTCTGCAGGTCGTTGCAGTAGTTGTCGCGGCGGAAGTCGTTCGGGAAGGCATTGCCCTTGGCGCGCTCGGCAGCAAGCTTTTCCTTGCGCAGGGCGATCAGGGTGTTTTCTTCCTGTTGCAGGGCCTGGTCGAGTTGTAGGTCGCTCATGTCTTTAAATTTTCCATCACAGGTACGTTGCCCCTTGCCTGTGGCAAGGGATCGCGGGCCAGCCTCGCTCCTACAGAAGCGCGCCGTGCCCGCGGCATGGGTGTCGCGGCTTACAGCCCCGATTTCAGGCTGGCCACCAGGTATTCGTCGATGTCGCCGTCGAGCACCTTGTCGCAGTCACTGCGTTCGATGTTGGTACGCAGATCCTTGATCCGCGAGGCATCGAGCACGTAGGAGCGGATCTGGTGACCCCAGCCGATGTCGGACTTGGTGTCTTCCAGCGCCTGGGAAGCGGCGTTGCGCTTCTGCATTTCCTGCTCGTACAACTTGGCCCGCAGCATCTTCATGGCGGTGTCCTTGTTGGCGTGCTGGGAACGTTCGTTCTGGCAGCTGACCACGGTGTTGGTCGGTACGTGGGTGATACGCACGGCCGAGTCGGTGGTGTTTACGTGCTGGCCACCGGCACCGGAGGAACGATAGGTGTCGATGCGCAGGTCCGCCGGGTTGATCTCGATTTCCACCTTGTCGTCGATCTCGGGCGAGACGAATACGGCCGAGAACGAGGTGTGGCGCCGGGCGCCGGAGTCGAACGGGCTCTTGCGCACCAGGCGGTGCACGCCGATCTCGGTGCGCAGCCAGCCAAAGGCGTACTCGCCCTTGATGTGCACGGTGGCGCCCTTGATCCCGGCGACTTCGCCTTCGGACAGTTCCATAATGGTGGCGTCGAAGCCACGCTTGGAGGCCCAGCGCAGGTACATGCGCAGCAGGATGTTGGCCCAGTCCTGGGCTTCAGTGCCGCCGGAGCCGGCCTGGATGTCCAGGTAGGCGTTGTTCATGTCCATTTCGCCGCTGAACATGCGACGGAATTCCAGCTTGGCCAGGGCCTCGTCGAGACGGGTCAGTTCGGCGACCACATCGCCTACCGCGCCTTCGTCGTTCTCTTCGACGGCCATCTCCAGCAGATCGCGGCAATCGGCCAGGCCACCGGACAACTCGTCCAGGGTCTCGACGATCTGTGCCAGCGCGGAGCGCTCGCGGCCCAGTTCCTGGGCGTATTCAGGCTTGTTCCAGACGTTCGGATCTTCAAGCTCGCGGTTGACCTCGGTCAGACGCTCATGCTTTTGATCGTAGTCAAAGATACCCCCGAATAGTTTCGGAGCGCTCGG
This sequence comes from Pseudomonas sp. FW305-25, assembly GCF_017351415.1. Classification (NCBI taxonomy): domain Bacteria; kingdom Pseudomonadati; phylum Pseudomonadota; class Gammaproteobacteria; order Pseudomonadales; family Pseudomonadaceae; genus Pseudomonas; species Pseudomonas sp. FW305-25. The sequence goes on from NZ_JACNDE010000010.1 coordinate 106,308, forward strand.
ACAGGTCCTTGATAGTGTTAAGGATCGGGTTGATTTCCATGGCAGGCAGCACTCGTTGGCGAACTTTTGAAAGCCGGCGAGTATAACGTAATCAAGCTGGTGCGGCAGCCCGCCTGGCGGCTTTAGGCCCCCGCGGTGGCGGTTTTTTTCACTCGATCCCCACCTGATTGCGACCATTGTGCTTGGCCAGATACAGGCCTTTGTCGGCGGCCGAGATCAATTGCCGGCAACTGGTGCTCGGCTGCGGCGTCATGGTGGACAGACCGATGCTGATGGTCAGGCTCGCCCCTTCGGTCGGCGCGATATGCGGAATCTTCAGCGCGGCCACGGTCTGGCGCAGTTTCTCGGCCACCAGCCGCGCCCCGCCGGGCGAGGTGTTCGGCAGCACCAGGGCAAACTCCTCCCCGCCGTAACGCGCCGGTAAATCCGACGGTCGGCTGCTGGCTTCGCGGATTGCCGTCGCCACCTTGCGCAGGGCTTCATCGCCTTCCAGATGACCGAAGTTATCGTTGTAGGACTTGAAGTAATCGACATCGATCATCAGCAACGACAACTGGGTCTGGTCGCGCATTGCCCGGCGCCACTCCAGTTCCAGGTACTCGTCGAAATGCCGGCGGTTGGACAGGCCGGTCAGGCCATCGGAGTTCATCAGGCGCTGCAGCACCAGGTTGGTATCGAGCAGCTGCTGCTGGCTGACCCGCAGCGCGCGATAGGCCGCGTCCCGCTGCAACAGGGTCATGTAGGAACGCGAGTGGTAACGGATGCGCGCCACCAGTTCGATATTGTCCGGCAGCTTGACCAGGTAATCGTTGGCCCCGGCGGCGAAGGCCGCACTCTTGATCAGCGGGTCTTCCTTGGTCGAAAGCACGATGATCGGAATATTCTGGGTCGCCGGGTGGTTGCGGTACTCGCGCACCAGCGTCAGCCCGTCCAGGCCCGGCATCACCAGGTCCTGCAGGATCACCGTCGGCTTGATGCGGATCGCCTGGGCAATGGCCTGGTGCGGGTCGGCACAAAAGTGGAAGTCGATGTTTTCTTCATTCGCCAACCCACGCCGCACAGCCTCACCGATCATTGCCTGGTCGTCGACCAGCAGCACCATCGCAGCATTTTCATCGGTTTTAAAATCGTCGAGCTGTAAATCATTCATGGGTTGTCACCTGAGTTGCTACCTGGCCAGGACAGCTGCGTTTGTCGGTCATTTGGCAAATATCTCCAGCAATCGTGGAGCGATCTTGTCCAGTGGGCGAATCTCTACGGCAGCGTCGATGGCAGCGGCCGCCTTGGGCATGCCATACACCGCACTACTCTCCTGGTCCTGGGCGATGGTCAGATAACCCTGGTCGCGCATCAGTTTCAGGCCCTGGGCGCCATCGCGGCCCATGCCGGTCAGCAGTACGCCGACCGCATCGCCATTCCAGTAACTGGCGACACTTTCAAAAAACACATCGATCGATGGCCGATAGATCTCGTTTACCGGCTCGGCGGTGTAGGCCAGGGTGCCGTTCTTCAACAGCCGGATATGGTGGTTGGTCCCGGCCAGCAGTACCGTACCGCTCTGCGGTGGCTCGCCTTCGCGGGCCAGGCGCACCTTGAGCCTGGAGGCGCTGCTCAGCCATTCGGCCATGCCTGCGGCAAACACCTGGTCGACGTGCTGCACCAGCACGATGGCGGCCGGAAAATGGGCGGGCAGCCCCTTGAGCAACACTTCCAGCGCCGCCGGGCCACCGGCGGACGAGCCGATCGCCACCAGGCCCTGGCGTTGCGCCATGGTGCGCATCGGCACCGGTGCCGAACGCACGTGGCTGCCACGCTGCTGGCCGATCAGCCAGCCGATATTGAGGATCTTGCGCAGTAAAGGCGCCGCCGCTTCCTGCGCATTGCCGGCCCCCAGGGCCGGTGTATCGACCACGTCCAGCGCGCCATGTCCCATGGCCTCGAACACCCGATGCACGTTCTGCTGGCGGTCCACCGTGACGATCACGATAGCGCAAGGGGTTTCGGCCATGATCCGGCGGGTCGCCTCTACGCCGTCCATCACCGGCATGATCAGGTCCATCAGGATCAGGTCGGGCGTCAGCTGCGCGCAGTACTCGACTGCCTCGGCGCCATTGGTCGCGACCCACACCACTTCGTGCGCGGGCTCGAAGGCCAGGGCCCGGCGCAGGGCCTCCACAGCCATGGGCATGTCATTGACGATCGCGATTTTCATGCCCGCGCTCCTCCAATCAGCTCCACCACCGCATCCAGCAGGGCGTCATCATGGAAACTGGCTTTGGCTAGATAATAGTCGGCCCCGGCATCCAGTCCACGGCGCCGGTCCTCTTCGCGATCCTTGTAGGAAACCACCATCACCGGCAACGACTGCAGGCGATTGTCACGGCGCAGGAGTGTGACCAATTCAATCCCATCCATTCGGGGCATATCGATGTCGGTGATCAGCAGGTCGAAGTCTTCCGAACGCAAGGCGTTCCAGCCATCCATGCCGTCGACGGCGACCGCTACGTCATAACCACGGTTGAGCAAAAGCTTGCGTTGCAGCTCACGCACGGTGAGCGAGTCGTCGACCACCAGGATGCGCTTGCGCGCCGTCTCGGCCTGATGGCGATTGTGCCGGGCAATGCGTTCCAGGCGGCCGGTATTGAGCAGCTTGTCCACCGAACGCAGCATGTCCTCGACGTCGACGATCAACACCACGGAACCGTCATCGAGCAAGGCCCCGGCGGAAATGTCCTGGACCTTGCCCAGGCGGTCGTCCAGCGGCAGCACCACCAGGGTCCGCTCGCCGATGAAACGCTCGACCGCCACGCCATAGACCGCGTCGCGCTCGCGAATCACCACCACCTTGAGCGTGGATTCGTTGTTCTGCCCCGCCGGGCGTTGCAGCAACTGGCTGGCCGCGACCAGGCCGACGTGGCGGCCTTCGTGCCAGAAATGCTGGCGTCCTTCCAGCTGGACAATGTCGTCGGGCTCCAGATCGCACATGCGTTCGATATGCGCCAGCGGGAAGGCATAGGCCTCTTCGCCGACCTCCACCACCAGGCTGCGCACCACCGACAGGGTCAGCGGCACTTCGAGGTGGAAACGACTGCCCTGCCCCGCCACCTGCTCCAGCTGCACCGCGCCGCGCAACTGGCGCACCATGTGCTGCACCGCATCCAGGCCGACACCGCGCCCGGAGACCTCGGTGACCTTGTCCCGCAGGCTGAAGCCCGGCAGGAACAGGAAAGTCAGCAGTTCTTCTTCGCTCAGCTGGGCGGCGGTCTCGGCCGGGGACAGCTGGCGCTCGACAATGCTCTGGCGCACCCGTTCCAGGTCGACGCCATTACCGTCATCGCTCAGCTCCAGCACTAGCAGCCCTGCCTGGTGGGAAGCGCGCAGGCGAATCAGGCCCTCGGCCGGCTTGCCCGCCAGCAGCCGCTGTTCGGGCGTTTCGATGCCATGATCGACCGCGTTGCGCAGCAGGTGGGTCAGCGGCGCCTCGAGTTTTTCCAGCACGTCGCGATCGACCTGGGTCTTCTCGCCCTCGACCTCCAGGCGAACCTGTTTGCCCAGGCTGCGCCCCAGGTCGCGAACCATCCGCACCTGGCCCACCAGCACATCGGCGAACGGCCGCATGCGACAGGCCAGCGCGGTGTCGTAGAGCACCTGGGCGCGCTGGCTGGCCTGCCAGCCGAATTCATCCAGCTCGGCGGTTTTCTCTGTCAGCACCTGCTGGGATTCCGCCAGCAGGCGTCGCGCATCTTCCAGGGCTTCGAGGGCCTCCAGGCCCAGCACCTGCTCCTGCTCCTTGAGATGCCCATTGAGGTTTTCCAAAGCGCGCAGGCCGTTGCTCTGCAGGCGCTTGAGGCGCTGCAGGGCCGCCAGGTAGGGCTTCAGGCGCTGGGTTTCCACCAGCGACTTGCTCGACAGGTCGAGCAGGCTGTTCAGGCGTTCGGCCGTGACCCGCAACACCCGTTCGCCCCCTTCGGCGAGCTTCTTGCCCTTGTGCGTAATCGCCGCGGCTGTCTCTTGCAGCGTTTCCTGCAATACCTCCTGCGGCATCTCGAACGGCGGAACCTGTGGTTCGGGTTCGACCCGCGGAGCCTGCATTTGCAGCTCGGCCATGGGCGGCAGGTTCGGCTCGATCCGGGGCAGGACAACGCCCGCAGACGCCGCGTCCGGCGAGCCGACCAACTGCTCCATGAGCGCCACGTAGGCGGCAATATCCTGCTCACTGACCTGACTGCCCGGCGTGGCGATGCGCATCAGGAAATCGGTGCCCTGCAGCAGTGCATCGATATGTTCGGGACGCAGGTACAGCCGCCCTTCCTGGGCGCTGACCAGGCAATCTTCCATCACATGGGCCACGCTGACCCCGGCGTCGACCCCGACGATCCGCGCCGCGCCCTTGAGCGAGTGGGCGGCGCGCATGCAGGCTTCCAGCTGGTCGGCCTGGGTCGGATTGCGCTCCAGCGCCAGCAGGCCGGCACTGAGTACCTGGGTCTGGGCTTCGGCTTCCAGGCTGAAGAGTTCGAGCAACGAGGCGTCGCGCATTTGATCGGGGGTCATGTCAGGCTCCGGGTCACGGCGGACAGCAACTGCTCTTCATCCAGCCAACGCAGGCTGCGGCCCTTCCATTGCAGGACGCCACGGGTGTACTTGGCACTGGCCTGCTGGCCGGAAACCGCGGCGGCGTCCAGGGTACGCTCGTCGATGGCATGGATGCCCTCCACCTCGTCCACCGGCACCACCACCGGGCCGCCCTGGGCGGCGATGATCAGCATCCGCGGAATCACCCGCGCGCCCGACACGACCGTGCTGGTGGAGTCCAGCCCCAGCAGCTCCACCAACGACAGGCACGCCACCAGCGCACCACGCACATTCGCCACGCCCAGCAAGGCTCGCGAGCGCTGGTGCGGCAAGGAATGGATCGGCTGCAGCGGCGCCACTTCCACCAGGCAACGGGTGGCAATGCCCAGCCATTCCTCGCCCAGGCGGAACATCAATAACGAACGGGTGACGACATCCGTATCGGCCTCGACCGCTTGCTCATGGCGCTCCTGCTGCAACGCATAGCGGTCGAGCAGGCGGGTGGCCGCGGCGGAATACACCGAGCAATTGCGGCAATGCACATGCCCGGCCAGCAACGGGCAACTCTTGTCGCCGTGGATACCGATGCGGTTCCAGCAATCGTCGATAGCCTGCGCATCTTCGTGGGTCACGCTCAACGAAACAGAGCCGCTCATGATTTACGCTCACTGTCTGCTGTACGGCCGCTGCGGGCCGCGCGCTCCTGCAATCGACGGGCACCGGCGACGTCTCCCTGGGAGGCCAGCAAGGCGGCCAGGTGCGCCAGCGCTTCGGCGTGCTGCGGATCCAGGTACAGGGCCTTGCGATAGAAACCCTGGGCTTCCAGGGCGCTGCCCGCCACGTCGCTGAGCAGCCCCAGCCAATAGAACACCTGCGCCACCGGCTCGTGGGTGTCCAGGTAATGCTCGCAAGCCACCCGGGCCTCGGCGCTTTTGCCTTCGTTGGCCAGGGCCGCGATGCTCGCCAGCAACGTCGTGGCATCGCTGGCCGGCCTGGTCGGCGCGGGGCGTTGGCTCGCCACAGCGGCACTGGAGAACGGTCGGCTGCGCACGGGAGGCGCGATGCTGCGCACCGGCTGGCGCGCCGGCAATGCGCTTGGGACAAAGGCCGGCGCGGGTTCGGGCTCGGGTTCGTTATGCCGGCTGAAGGCAAAGGACTGGGCAATGCCGATCGAGCGCATGCCCAGGCGGCCCAACAGGCTGCCTTCGGCCGGGCCGATGAACAGCACGCCGTCGACATGCGTCAGGCGCTTGAGCACTTCGAACACCTGGCGCTGGGTCGGCTGATCGAAATAGATCAGCAGGTTGCGACAGAAGACAAAATCGTAGGGCGGCTCATTGGCCAGCAAGGTCGGGTCCAGCAGGTTGCCGACCTGCAGGCGCACCTGCTCGCGCACCCGCTCGCTGAGGCTGTAGCGCTCATCTTCGGCGGTGAAATGCCGTTCACGAAAATCGCTGTGCTGGCCGCGAAAGGAGTTCTTGCCATACACCGCCTGCCTGGCCCGCTCGACCGACAGCGGGCTGACATCGAACCCCTCGACCTTGAACTGATGAGGGGCCAGCCCGGCATCGAACAGGGCCATGGCAATCGAGTACGGCTCCTCGCCGGTGGAACACGGCAGGCTGAGGATGCGCAAGGCGCGCATGCCCTTGAGTTCGGCGAGCCGCGAGCGAGCGAGTTTGGCCAGGGTCGCAAAGGATTCCGGATAACGGAAGAACCAGGTTTCCGGAACGATCACCGCTTCGATCAGGGCCTGCTGTTCATCCCGCGAGCCTTGCAGGGTCTGCCAGTAATGGTCGGCGCTGGGCGCCTGCTGGGCGATGCTGCGCTGGCGCACCGCGCGCTCGATGATCGCCGGGCCCACCGAGGCCACATCAAGGCCGATGCGCTCCTTGAGAAAATCGAAAAATCGCTGGTCGCTGCTCATGACGACTCCCCGAGCAACGCCGGATCCAGCGGCGGCGAGGGAAACAGCAGCGCACGCACCTCGGCATCCAGCAGATCGTCGACACGCACCCATTGCAGCAGGCCCTGGGCATCTTCGTAGACCGGGCCCAGGTACGGCGCATTGCGGTTATCCAGGCCGTAGGCCTTGAAGTCCTGCGGGTTGCAACGCAGAGTGTCAGTGGCCTGCTCGAGGATCAGCCCCAGCAACTGCGCGGGCTGTGCCGTCTGCGGGCGGTAATGCACCAGCACCAGGCGGGTGCTGGTGCGCTCCTGCGCCGGCTCGCCAAAGGTCAGGGCACTCAGGTCGAGCACCGGCACCACCGCGCCGCGATGGGCGAAGACCCCGGCCACCCAGGACGGCGCCCGGGGAATCGGCTTGAGTTGCAGGCGCGGCAATACCTCGACCACCTCGATGGCCTGCAAGGCGTAACGTTCGGTGCCGATGCGGAACACCAGGAACAGCGCGTCTTTCGTCGCCGTCCCTGCGCCGCCTTTCGCTGCGAGCTCGTTCATCAGACTTTGAAACGCGAGACGCCGCTGCGCAGCCCCACCGCCACCTGGCTCAGTTCATCGATGGCGAAACTGGCCTGGCGCAGCGACTCGACGGTCTGGCTGCTGGCATCGCCCAGTTGCACCAGGGCGTGGTTGATCTGCTCGGCACCGGTGGCCTGGGCCTGCATGCCCTCGTTGACCATCAACACCCGCGGCGCCAGGGCCTGGACCTGGTGGATGATCTGCGACAGCTGCTCGCCGACCTGCTGCACCTCGGCCATGCCGCGGCGTACTTCTTCGGAGAACTTGTCCATGCCCATGACCCCGGCCGAGACCGCCGACTGGATCTCCCGGACCATTTGCTCGATATCGTAGGTGGCGACCGCGGTCTGGTCCGCCAGGCGCCGCACTTCAGTGGCCACCACGGAAAAGCCGCGCCCGTACTCGCCGGCTTTCTCGGCTTCGATCGCGGCATTGAGCGACAGCAGGTTGGTCTGGTCGGCGACCTTGACGATGGTCACCACCACCTGGTTGATGTTGCCGGCCTTCTCATTGAGGATCGCCAGCTTGGCGTTGACCAGGTCGGCCGCGCCCATCACCGAATGCATGGTTTCTTCCATCCGCGCCAGGCCCTGCTGGCCGGAGCCGGCCAGCACCGAAGCCTGGTCGGCGGCGGTGGAGACTTCGGTCATGGTGCGCACCAGATCGCGAGAAGTGGCCGCGATTTCCCGGGAGGTCGCACCGATTTCGGTGGTGGTCGCCGCGGTCTCGGTGGCGGTCGCCTGTTGCTGCTTGGAGGTGGCGGCAATCTCGGTGACCGAGGTGGTGACCTGGACCGAGGAACGCTGCGCCTGGGACACCAGGGAGTTGAGCTCGGTCATCATGTAGTTGAAGCCGGTTTCCACGGCACCGAATTCGTCCTTGCGCTCCAGGTTCAGGCGGCTGGTCAGATCGCCCGTGCGCATGACGTCGAGGATCTTCACGATACGGTTCATCGGCGCCATGATCGCGCGCATCAGCAACAGGCCGCACAGGCCCGCCGTCAGCACCGCCACCAGCAGGGAAACGCCCATGGTGACTTTGGCCGCGGCCACCGCATCATCGATCTGCGAGGCGGCCGAATCGGCGACCCCCTTGTTCTCGTCGATGATGTCGTTGAGTTTCAGTCGACCGGCGATCCAGGTGGGCGTCAACTGGTCATGGAACACACGGACAGCCTCGGCTTCCTGATTACGCCGATGCAGATCCAGGACCATGGCCTGGATCTTGAGAAATTCCTGATGGTGTTTTTCAAACTCGTTGAACTCCTGCAGGTCGGCCTCACCGCGAAGCGTGTCCTTGTAGCTGGCCATGTATTTCTGCAGGCGTTGCTCGAAGCTTTTGAAATCGGCCTCATCCTTGGCACTGACGCCCTTGCCTTCGTTCAGGCCGATGATTTCCTGGGTATGCAGGAAACTGTCGACCCACGAACCGCGAATCATCGAACTGAAATAGACCCCGGGAATGGCATCGGAGCGCATGCGGTCTTCGCCGGCCTCGATCTTCAACAAACGGGAGTACGAGGCTATGACCATCAGCAGCATGATGGTGATAATCACCGCAAAGCTCGCCAAAATGCGTTGGCGCAACGTCCAGTTCTTCACAGTCAGTCCTCGGGGCCATTCAAATGGTGGGGAGTATAGCCGAGGGCGTGCCATCATTTATCAGCGTATTGCGCACCACGTCTCACTCAGAGCGAAAGGCAGGGTCCGCTCTGGAGGGCTACTTTCCGCCAGATGACTCGAGCGCCGCCAGTGATGATCCGGCATAAGCAGAGGGCATTTCTGCCATCAAAGAGGGCGTGCGAAGCTTTCTCCAGCGCACGCCCGATTGGCGTCAAAGATTGGCCTGGCGCACCTGTTTTTCCAGTTCGAGTTTCAACCCCGGCTCCAGCTTGAGTTGACGCGCCAGCTCATCCAGATAGGCCTTTTCCATGAAGTTTTCCTCGTCCACCAGCATCACGCTGGCGACGTACATTTCGGCGGCCATTTCCGGGCTGCCGGCGGCACGCGCCACATCCGCCGGGTCCAGGGGTTTGTTGAGTTCGGCGTGCAGCCAGTGCTGCAGCTCCTGATCGTTGTCCAGCCGGGTGAACTCACCTTCGATCAGGGCGCGCTCGCGTTCGTCGATATGGCCATCGGCCTTGGCCGCGGCCACCAGCGCCTTGAGGATCGCCTGGCTGTGCTGTTCGACCTGCTGCGCGGGCAGGCGGTCGAGGGTCTGCGGCTCGCTTTTCGGCGCGCCGGCCTGCTGCGCCTGCCAGTTGCCGTAGGCCTTGTAGGCGATCACACCCAGCGCAGCCAGGCCGCCATAGGTCAGCGCCTTACCGCCGAATTTGCGGGCTTTTTTATTGCCCAGCAGCAGGCCCATGGCGCCGGCCGCCAACGCCCCGCCGCCAGCACCGGACAACAGGCTGCCGAGCCCGCCGGAACCGCCACCGAGCAACCCGCCCAGCGCGCCCTTGTCGGCAGCGGATGCCTTGTTCTGCCGCGCCCCGGCCTTGTTCTGCAACAGGTCCTGGCCAGACCTGAGCAATTGATCGAGCAATCCACGGGTGTTCATCCAAACCTCCAGCAACTTGAGTTGATCGAATCAATAAGGCCACCAGCCTAGATCGAAGTGCCCCGATCCTGGGCTCGAGTGTGCTTCCAGATGTTGCTTCGCCGGGCCCGGCCATACGCCTGGGCAGCCCTTCGATTAAAAAGATATACACTCGAAAAAATCGATAAAACCGCCTGACCGGTGATTGCCCATGATGACCTTGCGCCAGATCCGTCACTTCATCGCCGTGGCCGAGACCGGCTCGATCTCGTCCGCCGCCCAGGCGGTGTTCATTTCCCAGTCGACTCTGACCCTGGCGATCCAGCAGCTCGAACAGGAAATCGGCGTCAACCTGTTCAACCGCCATGCCAAGGGCATGACCCTGACTCACCAGGGCCACCAGTTCCTGCGCCAGGCGCACCTGATCCTGGCCACGGTCGACAATGCCAAGCGCAGCCTGCAACAGAGCACCGACCAGGTGGCCGGCCAGTTGATCGTCGGCGTGACCAGCCTGGTCGCCGGTTACTACCTGGCGGACTTGCTCACACGTTTCCAGCGCGCCTACCCCAATGTGGAAATCCGCGTGATGGAGGATGAGCGCCCCTACATCGAGCACTTGTTGGTCAGCGGCGAAATCGACGTCGGGGTGTTGATCCTCTCCAATCTCGAAGACCGCCACGCCCTGCAGACCGAAGTGCTGACCCACTCCCCCCACCGCCTGTGGCTGCCCGCCCAGCACCCGCTACTGGAACACGACAGCATCAGCCTGGCGGATGTCGCTCGCGAGCCGCTGATCCAGCTCAACGTCGATGAAATGGACCGCAATGCCCAGCGCCTGTGGTCCGGCGCCGGCCTGCAACCGCGCATCACCTTGCGCACCGCCTCCACCGAAGCGGTGCGCAGCCTGGTGGCGGCCGGGCTTGGGGTGTCGATCCAGCCGGACATGACCTATCGCCCCTGGTCGCTGGAAGGCGACATCATCGAGGCCCGGCCCATCGCCGACCTCAGCCAGACCCTCGATGTCGGCCTGGCCTGGCGCCGGGGCACGGCGCGCCCGGCGCTGGTCGACCCGTTCCTGACCGTGGCTCGTGAACAGCCCCACGGCGGGCGCAAGCCATCTATTTAATCGAACGCTGCATTCAGTATTTGGTATTTGTCGAGCACTGGCCCCGCCACTAGTCTCTGATCATCCGTCCAGAGAGGGCCGGGCCTCCGTCACTGGAGAGCACCATGGCCATACAAGAAAAGAGAACCCGGAAAATGGCTGGCGCGCAGACTCCGTTGTCCACCGCATTGTTGATCGATGGCGAATTGGTCGCTGGCCAAGGGCTTGTCGAACCTATCCTCAACCCGGCTACCGGCGAAGTGCTGACCCGGATCGCCGAGGCTAGCAACGAACAGGTGGAAGGCGCGATCCTCGCCGCCCACCGCGCCTTTACCGACTGGTCGCGCACCACGCCCCAGCAACGCTCGAACATCCTCCTGGCGATTGCCGATGCCGTGGAAAAGCAGGCCGACCACCTGGCCCGCCTGGAATCGCTGAACTGCGGCAAGCCGCTGCACCTGGCGCGCCAGGACGATCTGGGCGCCACCGTCGACGTGTTCCGTTTTTTCGCCGGCGCCGTGCGCTGCCAGACCGGCCAGCTCGCCGGCGAGTACCTGCCGGGCTACACCAGCATGGTGCGGCGCGATCCTATCGGCGTGGTGGCGTCGATCGCGCCGTGGAACTACCCGATCATGATGGCCGCCTGGAAGATCGCCCCGGCCCTGGCCGCCGGCAATACCCTGGTGTTCAAGCCGTCGGAGCATACCCCGCTGTCGATCCTGGCCCTGGCGCCGACCCTGGCCGAACTGCTGCCGCGCGGCGTGCTGAACATTGTCTGTGGCGGTGGCGAAGGCGTGGGCAGCCACCTGGTCAGCCACCCCAAGGTGCGCATGGTGTCGCTGACCGGCGATATCGTCACCGGGCAGAAAATCCTCCAGGCCGCCTCGAAAACCCTGAAACGCACGCACCTGGAACTGGGCGGCAAGGCCCCGGTGATCGTCTGCAACGACGCCGACCTACAGGCCGTGGTCGAGGGCGTGCGCAACTACGGCTATTACAACGCCGGGCAGGACTGCACCGCGGCCTGCCGGATCTATGCCCAGGGCGGGATCCATGACCGTCTGGTGGCCAAACTGGGTGCCGCCGTGAGCAGCCTGCGGTTCGCCGGCAAGCGCGATGCCGACAACGAGATCGGCCCACTGATCAGCACTCGCCAGCGCGACCGCGTGGCCAGCTTCGTCGAACGCGCCCTGGGCCAACCGCATATCGAACGGGTGACCGGCGCGGCGGTGCATTCGGGCGCCGGCTTCTATTACCAGCCGACCCTGCTGGCCGGCTGTCGGCAGCAGGATGAAATCGTCCAGCGCGAAGTGTTCGGCCCGGTGGTCACCGTCACCCGCTTCGACGAGCTGGCGCAGGCGGTGGACTGGGCCAATGACTCGGAATACGGCCTGGCCTCGTCGGTCTGGACCCAGAACCTGGACAAGGCCATGCAGGTGGCGGCCCGCCTGCAATACGGCTGCACCTGGATCAACAGCCATTTCATGCTGGCCAGCGAAATGCCCCACGGCGGCTTGAAACGCTCCGGCTACGGCAAGGACCTGTCCAGCGATTCGCTGCAGGATTACAGCGTGGTGCGGCACATCATGGCCCGCCACGGCAATGACCTGGAATAACGGCACTAAGCTAATAACAAGCCCTTAGGGCGCGCTCCACCACGTTCACAACTGCCCCGACCATAATTTGAAGAAGAGGGTTTCCCCATGTTCGTGCACAAGACCGCACTGCTCAGTGCAATCACCACCGCCCTGCTGGCCAGCGCCAGCCTCCAGGCCGCCGAACCGCTCAAGGCCGTCGGTGCCGGCGAAGGCCAGCTGGATATCGTGGCCTGGCCCGGCTACATCGAACGTGGCGAGAGCGACAAGAACTACGACTGGGTCACCGGCTTCGAGAAGGAGACCGGTTGCAAGGTCAACGTCAAGACCGCGGGCACCTCCGACGAGATGGTCAGCCTGATGGCCAAGGGCGGCTACGACCTGGTCACCGCGTCCGGCGACGCCTCCCTGCGGCTGATCGTCGGCAAGCGCGTGCAGCCGATCAACACCGCGCTGATTCCCAACTGGAAAAACCTCGACCCGCGCCTCAAGGACGCGCCCTGGTACGTGGTCGACAAGCAGACCTACGGCACGCCCTACCAGTGGGGCCCGAACGTGCTGATGTACAACACCAAGGTCTTCAAGCAGGCACCGACCAGCTGGAGCGTGCTGTTCGACGCGCAGAACCTGCCGGACGGCAAGCCCAACAAGGGCCGCGTGCAGGCCTATGACGGGCCGATCTACATCGCCGATGCCGCGTTGTACCTCAAGAGCACGAAACCGGAACTGGGGATCCAGAATCCCTACGAACTGACCGAGGCCCAGTACAAGGCGGTGCTCGACCTGCTGCGCGCCCAGCAACCGCTGATCCACCGCTACTGGCACGACACCACGGTGCAGATGAGCGACTTCAAGAACGAAGGCGTGGTCGCCGCCAGCTCCTGGCCGTATCAGGTCAACGGCCTGATCAACGAGAAACAGCCGATCGCCTCGACCATTCCCAAGGAAGGGGCCACCGGCTGGGCCGACACCACCATGCTGCACAGCGAGGCCAAGCACCCCAACTGTGCCTACAAATGGATGGACTGGTCGCTCACGCCGAAGGTCCAGGGCGACGTCGCTGCCTGGTTCGGCTCGCTGCCAGCCGTGCCGGCGGCCTGCAAGGAAAGCCAACTGCTGGGCGCCGAGGGCTGCAAGACCAACGGCTTCGACCAGTTCGACAAGATCGCCTTCTGGAAAACCCCGCAGGCCGAGGGCGGCAAGTTCGTGCCGTACAGCCGCTGGACCCAGGATTACATCGCAATCATGGGCGGCAGGTGAGTTCCCTGTAGCCGCTGCCGCAGGCTGCGATAAGGCCGAAGGCCTTCAGCGATCTCAAGATCCTGCGCCCCCTTCGGGGTCGATCGCAGCCTTCGGCAGCGGCTACAAGTTCCTGCGCTCTTCGCCAAACCTGATTCCGCGCTTTCCCGGAGCACCGCACCATGACGCTTGCAGTCCAGTTCACCAACGTTTCCCGGCAGTTTGGCGAGGTGAAGGCCGTTGACCGGGTGTCCATCGATATCCAGGACGGCGAGTTCTTTTCCATGCTCGGCCCTTCCGGCTCGGGCAAGACCACCTGCCTGCGCCTGATCGCCGGTTTCGAACAGCCGAGCGCCGGCTCGATCCACATCCACGGGGCCGAAGCCACCGGGTTGCCGCCCTATCAGCGCGACGTCAACACCGTGTTCCAGGATTACGCGCTGTTTCCCCATATGAACGTGCGCGACAACGTGGCCTACGGCCTGAAAGTCAAAGGCGTCGCCAAGTCCGAGCGCCTCAAGCGCGCCGAAGAAGCCCTGGCCATGGTCGCCCTGCAAGGCTACGGCGAGCGCAAGCCGGTGCAGCTGTCCGGCGGCCAGCGCCAGCGCGTGGCCCTGGCCCGGGCGCTGGTCAATCGGCCGCGGGTCCTGCTGCTGGACGAACCCCTGGGGGCGCTGGACCTGAAACTGCGCGAACAGATGCAAGGCGAACTGAAGAAGCTGCAGCGCCAGCTCGGCATCACCTTCATCTTCGTCACCCACGACCAGACCGAAGCCCTGTCGATGTCCGACCGCGTGGCGGTGTTCAACAAGGGCCGCATCGAGCAGGTCGACAGCCCGCGCAACCTGTACATGAAACCGGCCACCACCTTCGTCGCCGAGTTCGTCGGCACCTCCAACGTGATTCGCGGCGAGCTGGCCGAACGCCTGAGCGGCAGCCAGCGGCCCTTCTCGATCCGCCCGGAACATGTGCGTTTCGCCGAAGGCCCGCTGCCCAGCCATGAGATCGAAGTCAGCGGCCTGCTGCACGATATCCAGTACCAGGGCAGCGCCACCCGCTACGAACTGCAACTGGACAACGGCCAGACCCTCAGCATCAGCCGGGCCAACGACCAATGGCTGGACAGCGGCGCCCAGCACCAGACCGGGCAACGCCTCAGCGCGCGCTGGGCCCGCGCAGCGATGATCCCGCTGGCCGATACCCTGGCGAGCGGGGTGTGACATGAGCACCCTGGCGATCACTTCCCAAAGCCCCGGCGGCTCGCCGCTGCGGCGCTTTTCCAACCTGCTGTACCGACGGCCGAACCTGTACCTGGCGCTGCTGCTGGTGCCGCCGCTGCTCTGGTTCGGCGCGATTTACCTGGGCTCCTTGCTGATCCTGCTCTGGCAGGGCTTCTACACCTTCGACGACTTCACCATGGCGGTCACCCCGGACCTGACCCTGGCCAACTTCGCCGCGCTGTTCCAGCCGTCGAACTTCGACATCATCCTGCGCACCCTGAGCATGGCCATCGCCGTATCGCTCGCCAGCGCCGTGGTCGCCTTCCCCATCGCCTACTACATGGCGCGCTACACCAGCGGCAAGACCAAGGCGTTCTTCTACATCGCGGTGATGCTGCCGATGTGGGCCAGCTACATCGTCAAGGCCTACGCCTGGACCCTGCTGCTGGCCAAGGGCGGCGTGGCCCAGTGGTTCGTCCAGCACCTGGGGCTGGAGCCGTTGTTGCAGTTCATCCTGGGGATTCCCGGGGTCGGCGGCAGCACCCTGTCGACCTCGCACCTGGGGCGCTTCATGGTGTTCGTCTACATCTGGCTGCCGTTCATGATCCTGCCGATCCAGGCCTCCCTGGAACGCCTGCCGCCGTCCTTGCTGCAAGCCTCCGCCGACCTCGGCGCCAAGCCCCGCCAGACCTTCATGCAGGTGATCCTGCCGCTGTCGGTGCCGGGCATCGCCGCCGGCTCGATCTTCACCTTCTCCCTGACCCTGGGCGACTTCATTGTGCCGCAGCTGGTGGGCCCGCCCGGCTACTTCGTCGGCAGCATGGTCTACGCCCAGCAAGGGGCAATCGGCAACATGCCGATGGCCGCCGCCTTCACCCTGGTGCCGATCGTGCTGATCGCCATTTACCTGTCCATCGTCAAACGCCTGGGGGCCTTCGATGCGCTCTGACTCAGCCAAGCACGGAGAACACGCCTCGTTGGGCCTGCGCCTTGCCGCGTGGGGCGGGCTGCTGTTCCTGCATTTCCCGATCCTGATCATCTTCCTCTACGCCTTCAATACCGAAGACGCGGCCTTCAGCTTTCCGCCCCAGGGCTTCACCCTGAAGTGGTTCAGCGTGGCCTTCGCCCGCCCCGACGTACTCGAGGCCATCAAGCTGTCGTTGCAGATCGCCGCCATCGCCACCCTGATCGCCATGGTCCTCGGCACCCTGGCCTCGGCGGCGTTGTACCGGCGGGACTTCTTCGGCAAACAGGGCATTTCGCTGATGCTGATCCTGCCCATCGCCCTGCCCGGGATCATCACCGGCATCGCCTTGCTGGCAACCTTCAAGACATTGGGGATCGAGCCGGGGATGTTCACCATCATCGTTGGCCACGCGACCTTCTGCGTGGTGATTGTCTACAACAACGTGATCGCCCGCCTGCGCCGCACCTCCCACAGCCTGATCGAAGCCTCGATGGACCTGGGCGCCGACGGCTGGCAGACCTTCCGCTACATCATCCTGCCGAACCTCGGCTCGGCGTTGCTGGCCGGCGGCATGCTGGCGTTCGCCCTGTCGTTCGACGAAATCATCGTCACCACCTTCACCGCCGGCCATGAACGCACCCTGCCGCTGTGGCTGCTCAACCAGCTCAGCCGGCCGCGGGACGTACCGGTGACCAACGTCGTCGCCATGCTGGTGATGCTGGTGACCATGCTGCCGATCCTCGGCGCCTATTACCTGACCCGCGGCGGCGAAAGCGTGGCGGGCAGCGGCGGCAAATAAAACCGGCTTGGAACCCGGGTCTGTAGGAGCGAGGCTTGCCCGCGAAGAGGCCGTCACCTTCAACATTGACGTTGGCAGACACCACGAATTCGCGGGCAAGCCTCGCTCCTACGGAGGCTCGTTTCCATAGAAAAACAATAGATTCGAAGAGGACATGACCATGCAAACCAAACTCTTGATCAACGGCCAACTGGTCAGCGGCGAAGGCCCTGCCCAGGCGGTATTCAACCCTGCGCTGGGCAAGGTGCTGGTGGAAATCAACGAGGCCAGCGAAGCCCAGGTCGATGCCGCGGTGCGCGCCGCCGACGCAGCGTTCCAGAGCTGGTCGCAAACCGTGCCGAAAGAACGCTCGCTGCTGTTGCTCAAGCTGGCCGACAGCATCGAAGCCCACGGCGAGGAACTGGCCCGACTGGAGTCGGACAACTGCGGCAAGCCGCTGAGCGCGGCCTTGAACGACGAGATCCCGGCGATTGCCGACGTGTTCCGTTTCTTCGCCGGCGCCAGCCGCTGCCTCAGCGGTTCGGCCGGCGGCGAATACCTGCCGGGGCACACCTCGATGATCCGTCGCGACCCGGTGGGGGTGATCGCCTCCATCGCGCCGTGGAACTACCCGCTGATGATGGTCGCCTGGAAAATCGCCCCGGCCCTGGCCGCCGGCAATACCGTGGTGCTCAAACCCTCGGAGCAGACCCCGCTGACCGCCCTGCGCCTGGCCGAACTGGCGGCGGCGATCTTTCCCGCCGGCGTGCTGAACCTGGTGTTCGGCCGCGGCGCCACCGTGGGCCAACCGCTGGTGACCCATCCGAAGGTGCGCATGGTGTCGCTCACCGGCTCCATCGCCACCGGCTCGAACATCATTTCCAGCACCGCCGACAGCGTCAAACGCCTGCACATGGAACTGGGCGGCAAGGCACCGGTGATCATCTTCGACGACGCCGACATCGACGCCGCCGTGGAAGGCATCCGCACCTTCGGTTTCTACAACGCCGGCCAGGATTGCACCGCTGCCTGCCGCATCTATGCCCAGGAGGGTATCTATGAGCGCTTCGTCGAGAAGCTCGGCGCGGCGGTCGCCAGCATCCAGTACGGCCTGCAGGGCGACCCGGGCACCGAACTGGGCCCGCTGATCAGCGCCCAGCACCGCGACCGCGTGGCCGGGTTCGTCGAGCGCGCCATCGCCCAGCCGCACATCCGCCTGGTCACTGGCGGCAAGGCGGTGGACGGCAACGGCTTCTTCTTCGAACCGACGGTGCTGGCCGACGCCCGGCAAGACGACGAAATCGTCCGCCGCGAAGTGTTCGGGCCGGTGGTCTCGGTCACCCGCTTCGCCGACGAGGCCCAGGTCCTGGGCTGGGCCAACGACTCGGAGTACGGCCTGGCCTCCTCGGTGTGGACCGCCGATGTCGGCCGCGCCCACCGCCTCTCGGCGCGCCTGCAATACGGCTGCACCTGGGTCAACACCCACTTCATGCTGGTCAGCGAAATGCCCCACGGCGGGCAGAAGCTCTCCGGCTACGGCAAGGACATGTCCCTGTACGGGCTGGAGGACTACACCGTCGTGCGCCATGTGATGTTCAAGCACTGACCGGCATCGCGGGCAAGCCTCGCTCCTACGGGTTGTACAGGTTCGTAAGAGCGAGGCTTGCCCACGATGGTCACGACACGCATGAAAGAACGATGTGGCCAGGCCCGGCGGCGCCCCCGCCGGCCCGGCTAATAGCAATTACCGTCGGTTTCAGCACAGAACTCGTAGGGCGTGTTGCTGATGAACCTATCGAGCCAGTGGTGCTCCCAGTCCGGCCACTGAATGATGTAGGTCTTGCTGGCCTTGATGAACTCCAGGCCAAAGATGCTGATGCTGTTGTCGTCCTCGTACATCCGCAGGTCCAGCGACCAGTCTTCGATCAAGGGCGTGCGATAGACCCGTTGCGGCTCCTTGAGGTCGATGATTTGCAAGTAGCCCAGGCCGCCGAAGGGCACCAGCAGGCCACCGGCCGAGGCATGCTGCAGCAGGTAACGGCCGGAGGGGCTGGTGCTCGAATAGGGCTTGCGCTCAAGCACGGTGTTCAAGGCGCAGACGAACACCAGCGCGCAGGCGAACAGCAGTAAAACCAGCACCGTCAGCGTCTTCCTGTACTTCATCGCGCGCCCGCCGAAAAACTGCAATTCATTTGCCCGATCTCCTTGAAAGGCGGCTATTGAACGAGGTCTGGCCAAGCCGATCAAGTTGCGGCACCATCCGCCGCCACACAGCGCCTGGCTCCGCAGCCCGTGGCGCTGAAATCTCTCCGGCAGCCAGGATGCGTCCATGCCCTCGCGAATCGTCAGCCTGATGCTGCAAGTGGCCGTCTGGCTGGTGCTGCCGTTCGCCGCCCTGCAACTCGGCCTGGTACTGACCGGCGCCGGCGCCGCGCCTTTTATCTCGGCCCTGGCGATCCCCACCGGGGTCCTGTCCCTGGTGCTGATCCAGGTCAGCCTGGTGTATGCCGCCGCCAAAGGCTGGCACGCCTGCCGCATGCCGGCCCACTATCGCTGGCTGGGCCTGTGGCTGGGCTGCGTGCTGGTGCTGTGTGCCGTGCCGTGGCTCATGCCCTTGAGTCAGTAGGAGCCCACGAATCACTGATGCCGTTCATCCAACCGGCCGACCTGGTGCCAACCCGCTGAAAATCAGGGCAACCTGAGGTACAGATGGATGTCCTCGGGCTCCAGGCGATACAGCTCTGGATCGGGGGCCGCCAACAGCTCGCAGCCCAGGCGGCGATAGAAATCCACAGTGTTGCGCGACGGCGTGGCCGAGACATACAGCCCCTCGCCGCCCATGCGCCGTGCCTGCTCGGCGGCCAGGCCGAACAAGCGCTGGCCCAGGCCGCGCCCGCGATACGCGTGGCTGACATGCAGGAACTTCAACTGCCGCAGCCGCAGGCCGGCGTTGTGGATCACCAGGCAATCGACCACCGCGGCGGCGGCCAGCCGGTGTTCGTCGAACACCCCATACAGCCAGCCGCCGCGCTGTTCACACGCCTGCAAGACCCGCTCGTCATGCTCGGCTTCGCCGGGCGGCCAGCCGGTCACCACCTCGCGCTGGGGATAACCCAGCAGTTGCCCGTCCTGCAGGCGGTAGAACTCTTCGATCAGTTCCGCGCGGTCAATCAGTTTGAACAGCGGGATGTCTTGCGAGGTCAAAAGGCGTTCATTGAGCATGTGGGTTTTCCTGAAGCCGTCCGTGGTTTTACGTATCGATACACGCGGGGCATTTTTTGCCTCGGGCGAACCGATTATTCTATCCGCCCGCTGTTAAAAGTCCGTTGTGTTTGGCCGAAGGCATGACCGAACCTCCATTTCCGATCCAGCGCAGCCAGGAAGGGCTCGGGATCTCCTGACAAGGTTCACTTATGCATCGCAGGCATCTTCTGAAAGCATCCATGGCGCTGGCCGCCTACACCGGCCTGTCAGCCACGGGTCTGCTGGCCACCCGGGCCTGGGCGGGCGCCGCCGACGGCGAGGCGCAGGCCTTCGATTTCGAGATTCTCAAGGCCCGGGCCAAGCAGTTGGCCGGCAAACCCTACGTGGACACCAAGCAGGTGCTGCCGCCGACCCTGGCGACCATGACCCCGCAGAACTTCAACGCGATCCGGTACGACGGCAACCACTCGCTGTGGAAGGAGCTGAACGGCCAGCTGGACGTGCAGTTCTTCCACGTCGGCATGGGCTTCAAGCAGCCGGTGCGCATGCACAGCGTCGACGCCAAGACCCGGCAGGCGCGGGAAGTGCATTTCCGCCCGTCGCTGTTCAACTACCAGAACACCAGCGTCGACACCGCGCAGCTCAAGGGCGACCTGGGTTTTGCCGGCTTCAAGCTGTTCAAGGCCCCGGAGCTGGACAGGCACGATGTGGTGTCCTTCCTCGGCGCCAGCTATTTCCGCGCGGTGGACAAGACCGGCCAGTACGGCCTCTCGGCCCGTGGCCTGGCGATCGACACCTACGCCAAGAAGCGCGAAGAATTCCCCGACTTCACCCAGTTCTGGTTCGAGACCCCGGACAAGGACAGCACCCGTTTCGTGGTCTATGCACTGCTCGATTCGCCCAGCGCCACCGGCGCCTACCGCTTTGACATCGACTGCCAGGCCGAGCGCGTGGTGATGGACGTCGATGCGCACGTCAATGCCCGCACCGCCATCGAACAACTGGGCATCGCGCCGATGACCAGCATGTTCAGCTGCGGCCCCCATGAGCGGCGCATGTGCGACACCATCCATCCGCAGATCCACGACTCGGACCGCCTGGCCATGTGGCGCGGCAACGGCGAGTGGATCTGCCGTCCGCTGAACAACCCGGCGACCCTGCAGTTCAACGCCTTCGCCGACAAGGACCCGAAGGGTTTCGGCCTGGTGCAGACCGACCACGAGTTCGCCAACTACCAGGACACCGTGGACTGGTACAGCCGGCGCCCGAGCCTGTGGGTCGAGCCGACCACCGCCTGGGGCGAAGGCTCGGTCGACCTGCTGGAGATCCCCACCACCGGCGAGACCCTGGACAATATCGTGGCCTTCTGGACCCCGAAAACACCGCTGGCCGCCGGGGATTCGCTGAACTACGGCTACAAGCTGTACTGGAGCGCCCTGCCACCGGTGGGCACGCCGCTGGCGCGGGTCAACGCCACCCGTTCGGGCATGGGCGGCTTCGTCGAAGGCTGGGCGCCGGGCGAGCATTATCCGCCGGTCTGGGCCCGGCGCTTCGCCGTGGACTTCAACGGCGGCGGGCTGGAGCGGCTGCCGGAGGGCACCGGCATCGAGCCGGTGGTCACCGCGTCGAATGGTCAGGTCAAGGATTTCCACGTGCTGAAGCTGGACGAGATCCAGGGTTATCGCGTGCTCTTCGACTGGTACCCGACCAACGACAGCGTCGATCCGGTGGAACTGCGGCTGTTCATCCGCAGCAACGATCGCACCCTGAGCGAAACCTGGCTGTACCAGTACTTCCCGCCGGCACCGGACAAGCGCAAGTACAGCTGAGCAAGCACTATTGCCTGTAGCCGCTGCCGCAGGCTGCGATCGACCGGGAACCGGTCGTAAACGGGCGCCTCGGATGGAGCGATCGACCGTTGTGTCCAGAGGCGGTCCGCTACGCGGCCCATCGCAGCCTGCGGCAGCGGCTACAGCTCGCGGTTACACGACACGGCACAAAAAAACCGGCCCTCACAGGCCGGTTTTTTTATGCCTCCGCGCAGCTCACTCGCGCAGATCCGACTCGTGAATCGGCTGGTCGCGATGGGTCGCGCGCTGGTATTGCGCCGGCCAGATCGCCTTGTGCCCGCTCAGGTCGTCGTCGGCATGCAGCGGCCAGTACGGGTCGCGCAGCAGCTCCCGGGCGAGGAAGATGATGTCGGCCTGGCAGGTGCGCAGAATATGCTCGGCCTGGGCCGGCTCGGTGATCATGCCCACGGTACCGGTGGCGATCCCCGACTCCTTGCGCACCCGTTCGGCGAAGCGGGTCTGGTAGCCCGGGCCAGTGGGGATTTCGGCATTGACCGCGGTGCCGCCCGACGAGACATCGATCAGGTCCACCCCCAATGCTTTCAGGCGGCAGGCCAGCTCGACGGTTTCGTCCGGATTCCAGCCATCCTCCACCCAGTCGGTGGCCGACACCCGGACGAACAGCGGCAACTCTTCCGGCCAGACCGCCCGCACCGCCTCACACACCTGCAGGACCAGGCGAATGCGGTTATCGAAGGAGCCACCGTACTGGTCGCGGCGCTGATTGCTCAGGGGCGAGAGGAATTGATGCAGCAGGTAGCCGTGGGCGGCATGCACTTCGACCACCTTGAAACCGGCGACCAGGGCGCGTTTGGCCGAATCGACGAAGGCCTGGACGATCGCGGCGATCTGCCCTTCGTCGAGCTGGGTCGGCGGCGTGTGTTGCGGGTCGAAGGCAATCGGCGAAGGGCCAACCGGGACCCAGCCGCCCTCCTCGGGCTTGACGCTGCCATGCTTGCCCAGCCATGGCCGATGGGTGCTGGCCTTGCGTCCGGCGTGGGCCAGCTGGATGCCGGCGACCGCGCCCTGGGCGGTGATGAACCGGGTGATGCGTTGCAAGAGTGCGATCTGTTCGTCGTTCCACAGGCCGAGGTCCTGGGCGGTGATGCGCCCGTCGGCGGTGACCGCCGTGGCCTCGGTGAAAATCAGTCCGGCGCCGCCCACGGCACGACTGCCGAGGTGCACCAGGTGCCAGTCATTGGCCAGTCCATCTACGCTGGAGTACTGGCACATGGGCGATACCGCGATGCGGTTGAGTAAGGTCAGTTGACGAAGGGTATAGGGCTCAAGCAGCAGACTCATGGGGCACCTCTCGATCAGTGGTCAGGCTCCAGGGTTCTGTTTGAAAAGTCGACGAGTGACTGGAAAGGAACAGCGCCCGCCCCCGCGGGAGAAAAAGGACAAAACGTCACAAGGCCAATCAAGCAGTGTTTAGAGCCTAGTCGACAACGGCGCGACCAGCAGGGTTCCGATGCACTTTGTCGGTGCCCGGCCTGGTACACCGCAGCGTCCTCTTCGCCGGCAAGCCTGGCTCCTACAGAAGCAGCGCCCACCGTTCGTAGGAGCGAGGCTTGCCCGCGAAAGCGTCCGCGCGGGTCAGCGCGGTTCGATATGGGCAATCATCAGTTGCACCGTTTCCTGGCCGCGGAACTCGTTGAGGTCCAGCTTGTAGGCCAGCTCCACCCAGCGGATGGTCGGGTTCGGCCAGATATCGCGGTCGATGCCGAAGGCAATGCCGTCGAGTTTCACCGAACCGCATTCGCTGCGCAGTACCACCTTGAGGTGGCGCTCGCCGACGACGCGCTGCTCCACCAGCTGGAACATGCCATGGAACAGCGGCTCGGGAAAGTGCTGGCCCCAGGGTCCGGCATGGCGCAGGGCGCGGGCCAGTTCGAGGTGGAACTCTTCCACCGCCAGGGTGCCGTCCGACAACAGGCGCCCGGTCAGGTCTTCCTCGCGCAGCTGGCGGCGCACCTCGGCATCGAAGGCCTCGGCGAAGGCCGGGAAATTCTGCTCCGGCAGCGACAGGCCGGCAGCCATGGCGTGACCGCCGAACTTGCTGATCAGGTCCGGATGTTTGGCCGCCACCGCGTCCAGGGCATCGCGGATATGAAAGCCCGGCACCGAACGCGCCGACCCCTTGAGCATGCCTTCGCCGGCGTCGGCAAAGGCGATAGTCGGCCGGTGGTAACGCTCCTTCAGCCGCGAAGCGAGAATCCCGATCACTCCCTGGTGCCAGTCGGGCTCGAACAGGCACAGACCAAACGGCATCGACTCCACCGGCAAGTCCTTGAGCTGGGCCAGGGCTTCGCGCTGCATGCCCTGTTCGATGGATTTGCGGTCCTGGTTCAACTCGTCCAGCTGGCTGGCCATTTCCCGCGCCAGGGCCATGTCATGGCTGAGCAGGCATTCGATGCCCAGGCTCATATCGTCCAGGCGACCGGCGGCATTCAACCGTGGGCCGAGGATGAAGCCCAGGTCGGTGGAGGTGATGCGCGACGCCTCGCGCTTGGCCACTTCGAGGATCGCCTTGATCCCCGGCCGCGCGCGCCCGGCGCGAATCCGCTCCAGCCCCTGGTGCACCAGGATGCGGTTGTTGGCGTCCAGCGGCACCACGTCGGCCACACTGCCCAACGCCACCAGGTCCAGCAGCTCGCCGATATTCGGCTGCGGCTTGGCTTCGTACCAGCCAAGGCTGCGCAGGCGGGCGCGCAGCGCCATCAGCACATAGAAGATCACCCCGACGCCGGCCAGCGCCTTGCTCGGGAACTCGCAGCCAGGCTGGTTCGGGTTGACGATGGCATCCGCCGCCGGCAACTCGTGGCCCGGCAAGTGGTGGTCGGTGACCAGCACTTTCAGCCCGGCCGCCTTGGCCGCCGCCACGCCCTCGACACTGGAGATGCCGTTGTCCACGGTGATCAGCAGCTGGGGCTTGCGCTCCAGGGCCACCGCGACGATTTCCGGGGTCAGGCCGTAGCCATATTCGAAACGGTTCGGCACCAGGTAATCGACATGGGCCGCGCCCAGCAGGCGCAGGCCGAGCATGCCCACGGTACTGGCGGTGGCACCGTCGGCGTCGAAGTCGCCGACGATCAGGATGCGTTCGCGCTGCTCCAGCGCCGTCACCAGCAGGTCCACCGCGGCCTCGATGCCCTTGAGCTGCTGGAACGGGATCAGCCGCGCCAGGCTTTTGTCCAGCTCGGCCTCGGACTGCACGCCACGGGCGGCGTACAGGCGGGTCAGCAACGGCGGCAGATCACCGAGAAACGGCAGGGTGGCGGGCAACTCACGAGGTTCGATACGCATGGGGTGACAGAAGCTTCTCTTCGATACGGGGGATACGGCGAAACAACGCGGCGTGGCGAACTCAGCGTTCGCCCAGCAGCCATTCCAGCTGGACTTCGTGCTGGCCGCGATCGTCGGTGACGAAGATCGTGCCTTCGCTGATCATCACGTCCCACTTGATAACGCGCGGCATGTCCTTGGCCAGGACTTCCAGGACGTCCTGGGGCACGCCGGCGATATTGAGGTTCTTCAGGTTCTTCACCGCGTCCACTACGCGGGTCTGCCACACACGCAGGCTGCCGTAGGCCAGCAGGCTGGTGCGCTCGGTACGGCGCGAACACCAGGTCAGGCGCTCGGCGTCCGGCTGGCCGACTTCGATCCAGTGCAGCACGCGGTCGTCCAGGCTTTTTTCCCACAGGGCCGGCTCATCCACTTCCGACAGGCCACGACCGAACGACAGGTGTTCGTTGTACCAAAGGGCGTAGGCCAGCAGACGCACGGTCATACGCTCTTCAGTTTCCGACGGATGGCGGGCGATGGTTTGCTTGACGCTTTCGTACACCCCGCGATCGAGGTCAGTCAGGTTCAATTCAAACTTGTAGGTGGTAGACGGCTGGGCCATGGACGGGGCTTCTTGATACGAGGAAAGGCGGCAAGTCTAACCGATGCACGCGCCAATCCACGAATCGCGCACCATCATCCTTTGGCGAGGGAGCGCCGGGCTATGTTAAAACGCTCTACCGTCCAATCTTTGTCCTACAAGGATCTTCCATGCCGCTTACCGCCAAACCCCTTGCCGGCCTGAAAGTCGTCGAACTCGGCACCCTGATCGCCGGCCCGTTCGCCTCGCGCATCTGCGCCGAATTCGGCGCCGAGGTGATCAAGGTTGAATCGCCGGACGGCGGCGACCCGCTGCGCAAGTGGCGCAAGCTGTATGAAGGCACATCCCTGTGGTGGTTCGTCCAGGCGCGCAACAAAAAGTCCCTGACCCTGAACCTCAAGCACCCGGACGGCCTGGAGGTGCTGAAGAAGCTGTTGGCCGAGGCCGACATCCTGATCGAGAACTTTCGCCCCGGGGTCCTGGAAAAACTCGGCCTGGGCTGGGACACCCTGCACTCACTCAATCCCAAGCTGGTGATGGTGCGCCTGTCCGGCTTCGGCCAGACCGGGCCGATGAAGGACCAGCCCGGTTTCGGCGCGGTCGGCGAATCCATGGGCGGGCTGCGCTACATCACCGGTTTCGAGGACCGTCCGCCGGTGCGCACCGGCATTTCCATCGGCGACTCGATTGCCGCACTCTGGGGCGTGATCGGCGCTCTGATGGCCCTGCGGCACCGTGAGGTCAACGGCGGCCAGGGCCAGGTGGTGGACGTGGCGTTGTACGAAGCGATCTTCGCCATGATGGAAAGCATGGTCCCGGAGTTCGATGTCTTCGGCTTCATCCGCGAACGCACCGGCAACATCATGCCCGGCATCACGCCCTCCTCCATTCACACCAGCGCCGATGGCAAGCATGTGCAGATCGGCGCCAACGGCGATGCGATCTTCAAGCGCTTCATGCTGCTGATCGGCCGCGACGACCTGGCCAACGACCCGGCCCTGGCCAGCAACGACGGCCGCGACAGCCGGCGCGACGAGCTGTACGGAGTCATCGATCGCTGGGTCAACTCGCTGCCGCTGGAGCATGTGCTCGAATTGCTGAACCAGGCACAAGTCCCTGCCAGCCGCATCTTCAGCGCCGAGGACATGTTCAGCGATCCGCAGTTTCTCGCCCGGGAAATGTTCCTCCAGGCCAAGCTGCCGGACGGCAAGGCATTCAAGATGCCCGGCATCGTGCCGAAACTCTCGGACACCCCGGGCTCGTCCGAATGGGTCGGCCCCGCGCTCGGCGAACACAATGCCCAGGTACTGGGCGCCCTGGGCTACGACGAGCAGCAGATCAAAAGCCTGCGTGACAACGGCGCGATCTAGTTTGAAAAACGATGCCTTTTACCGACAAGGATCAGCAGCCTGATGACCCCATGCCGTAGCAGGCGAATGATTCGTGGCATACGCCTGTTGTCGATGCTGCTGGCGCTCGGCGCCTGGTCACCGGCCAGCCAGGCCCGGGACACGCTGATCTGGGTGTTGCGCGACCTGCCGCCGATGACGATTTTCGAAGGTCCGCAAAAAGGCCTGGGCGTGATCGATCAGGCCCTGCCCGTGCTGATGGCCAGCCTGCCGGAGTACGACCATCAGTTCGTGCACGTCAACCGCGCCCGGGCCATGCAGATGCTCCGGGAACTGCCCTTCGTCTGCGATCCGGCGCTGCTGTTCACCCCGCAGCGAGCACAATGGCTGGCGTTTTCCATCACCACTTTTCGTATATTCAGCAACGGCCTGGCGGTACGGCGCCAGGACCGTCCCGACCTGCTGCCGTTTATCCATGACGGCCAGATCGACCTGGGCGCACTGCTGGTCAGCCCCCTGCACAATGTGGGCGTGGTGGCCGAGCGCAGTTATGGCGAACCGATCGACAGCCTGCTCAAACAGGCTCCGCTCGGCGCGCTGATGGCCCACTACGGCAACAGCGCCATCGGTAACCTGCTGCAGATGCAACGCCACGGGCGCCTGAAAGCCTTGATCGGTTACCAGACAGAAATCCGTTTCCAGGCGCAACAGCAAGGGATCGATCCCGATGAGCTGGAGTTCTACCCGATCCAGGGCATGCCCAGGTACCAGTCAGTGAACGTCGGCTGCTCGAACACAGCGCAGGGCCGGCAGGCGGTGGAGCGCATCAACCGGGCGCTGCTCGAACTGCGCCCGCACACCTTGCTGGAGCTTTATGCCCAGTGGCTGGAACCGTCACGGCGCGAGCAATACCGCAGCGATGCCCTGGCGTTTTTCCGCGACACGCCGCAGCGATAAAAAATCCGGGCAAAAAGAAACCCCGAGCAGTGGGGAGACGACTCGGGGTTAAACGTGGCCTGAAACCAGACCCGCGCAACAGGCGACAAGCACCGGAGCACAATGCTCGATCCTGTTGCCAAGGGTCTGACTGATGGCTTGCTGCGAAGGTTCCCGAAAATTCCAGTCAGCGTGCGCTGTCGAACGTCTTCTCCCGGGCCACATTGCGCAAGGCCGCGATGACACAGGGTTCCAGACGGCCTTCGGCGATCAATACGTCGCGATGCAGACCGTCGACGACATCGGTCAACTGGCGCTTGTCGGTCAACTGGGCCTGGCTGAACTCGCGCTCGACCACGATGGCCCCCAAGGCATTCTTCAGGGTCACCAGGCATTCCCCCTGCGCGCGTGGGGTCAGAGTTACCTGATACGGGCTCAAAGCTTCACCCAACAATAGGCTGATACTTTCCATCTCGATCACCACTCAATAGCTGGAATTAAGGCTCGAATACACCAATGCCGGTAGCTTTCTGGCATTCAAGTGACCATCGCCCAGAGAAGAAAGTTCGCAACCGCTGGCGGTTGCCGACCTGAGTCGATCCAGCATGCCCGCAAAACATGACAGATAAAAAACAGCCCGGATCAGACTAGAATCGGCACTCAAACCAGAAACGAACGCGACGGTGCCGGTTGATCGATCAGCGCCTCGACCTTCTTGTAGCGCAATACCGCCTGCTGGCAGGAATAGCGCCGAGGGTCGATCCGAACCGGCATCGCGACCTGCTCCCGAGGCGGATTTTCAGGCCTGGCGCAGGTCTTTCTGGCAGGTGGGGGTGTGGCCATGGGGGCCCTCTCCTCGAGCGGTTGGCAAAGCCCGGCGGCGCAGCGATGACGGTTGCCCGGTTGCAGGGCCTGTCCGAAATGCTGCCTTCTCACCGGAGCGAGTCTTGAATCAAACGTCCAATAAAAAACTGCGGATCGTCCTGGCCGACGATCACCCGATTTTCCTCATCGGCCTGCGGGCCGTCCTGGAGCGCGACGACAACCTGGAGATCGTCGGCGAAGCCAGCTCCCCGACCGCCCTCGGCGAACTGCTGCAAAGCTGTCCCTGCGACGTACTGGTCACCGACTTCATGATGCCGGGCGAACAGCAGAACGATGGCCTGCGCCTGATCGAGCAACTGCGCCGGCATCATCCCCAGCTGCCGATCGTGGTGGTGACCATGCTCAACAATGCCGGGCTGTTCCGTTCGATTCTCGACCTGGGCGTCTCGGGGCTGCTGAGCAAGGCCAGCCTGGCCGACGAGCTGCCGGCGGCGATCAGCCATGTGCGCCGCGACAAGGTGTTTGTCGCCCAGGCCATCCAGCAACTTCTCAGCCTGGCGGGCGAGGTCGGGCCGGATCGCTTGTTGTCCGGGGAACAGCTGTCGCCCCGCGAGCTCGAAGTCATCCGCCTGCTGGCGGCCGGGCTGACGGTCGGGGAAATCGCCGCGAAGCTCAGCCGCAGCAAAAAGACCGTCAGCACCCAGAAGGTCAGCGCCATGCGCAAGCTCGGCCTGTCCAGCGCCGCGGCGCTGTACATCTACGTGCAGGAACACGGGCTCGCCTGAGCCCGGCTCAGCCGGCCTGCTCGTCGAGGTCGTCATGCAAACGCCGGGCGATCCACTGGCGCACGGCTACGGCGCTCATGGGCTCGGCGATGAAACAGCCTTGCAGGCGCGCCTGCCCCAGCTTCTTGGCCGCCTGATAGTCGGCGGCGCTCTCGATACCCGCCAGCACCACGCCCAGCGACATGCGCCGGGCCATGCTCATAGCGCCGGCCACCACGGCCGCCTTGCGCTCATCGTCAGCCAGCCCGCAGACGAAGGCCGGCGGGATCTTCAGCTCGGTGAACGGCAATTCCAACAGGCGCTGCAGGCTGGTGCCGCCGGTGCCGAAGTCGCCAATCGACAGCTTGCAGCCGATCATGCGCAGGCGCAGCAGGGCCTCCACATGGGCGATATCGGTTTCCAGTTCGGTGGTCTCGACGATTTCCAGGGTCAGCAGGCGTGCCGGCACTTCAAAACGCCGTAGCAGGGTTTCCAGCTGGCGCGCGAAGTTCGGCAGTTCCAGCATGCCCACCGGGATATTCACCGAGATCGCCAGCGAACGGCCCATGACCAGGCGCACTCCGGCCGACAATTGCAGGGCCTGCTCCAGCATGAGCCAGGTGAAGGCTTCCTCCAGGCCGGCGAATTCGATCACTGGCAGGAACTCGGCAGGCAGCATCAAGCCGTGTTCCGGGTGCTGCCAGCGCGCCAGCGCCTCGACGCCCAGGACCTCGCCGTCCTGGCTGACCACCGGCTGGAAGTGCGCGACCCCATGGCGCTGTACCGCCGCCTGCCCTTCCTCGGCGGTCGGCACCTCCGGCTGGAACACATCCAGGGCCAGGGTTTCGCGCACCTGGGCCAGCGACAAGTCTTGCGGCCCAGGCTCGAAGCATTGCTGGTACAGGCCCAGCAGTTCATTGAGCAGGGTGACCGAGGCCGGCTTGGGCAGACAGCCCAGCACATTCAGGCCCTGCTGCCGGGCCATGGCCGCGGCGCCTTCACGGACATCCGCTTGCGCGTCGCTGAGAATGATCAGCGCCCTCGCCCGTTGCTGCTCTGCCAGGTAACGAATCAGCTCCAGGCCATCGGCCTGCTCCAGGTACAGATCGCAGATGGCGATATCCACCGGCCCCTTGCTGTCCAGGGATTGCCGGGCGGCGGCAACGCTTTCGGCATTCAACACGTTGAACACGCCATTGGCGTTGAGCATCTGGTGCAGGGCCATCAACTGGAACGAATTGTCTTCAAGAACGAGCACTTTCAACCTGTGCATGGAACGACCTCCGATACGGCGAGAGCGGCGAGAATCCGCAGCGGGCCGGTACGTTAATCGCAGCGGGCAGGCCGCCCCATAAGACAAGTCTTAATCGCTACCCAGATGCGGCTCGATATCGCTGCGCAAGCAGCCGATGGCCTCCTTCAGGCGCAGCCAGTGCTCCGCCAGCACCGCCGTCGAGCGGGCCCGGGCAACGGCCTCCAGGTCGATGCAGACCTGGGCCAGCGGCAGCGCATCGATCAGGCAGCACACCCCTTTGAGGCGGTGCGTGGACGCGCCGATACGCGCCCAGTCCTGCTCCAGCACCGCCGACTCCAGGGCCGCCTGCTCCTGCCCCAGGTTGCTCCACAGCTCGCGCAGCATGCGTTGCAGGATCGGCTCGTCCGCCTGGGTCATGGTGCGCAGGGTCTGGATGTCGAAGGACGGCGGCGGCAAGAAGCGCGCAAGCATCTGCGCCAACCGGTCCAGGGTCACCGGCTTGACCAGCAGTTCATCCATGCCGGCCTGCTCGCAGCGCTGCTGTTCATCCTCGAAGGCATTGGCCGTGCAACCGATCAGCGGGCAGGCGTCACGCCCTTCCCGGGCCTCGATCTGCCGTATCGCTTCGCTCAGCTGATAACCGCTCATGCCCGGCATGTGGCAGTCGGTCATCACCAGGTCGAACGCCTCGCCCTGCCAGCGCGCCAGAGCCGCCTCGGCGCTGTCGAGCGCCACCACCTTGTGCCCGAGGAACATCAGTTGCTGGCTGAGCACCATGCGATTGGCGCGCACGTCGTCGACCACCAGCACCGACATGCGACGGCTCTGCGGGCGCTCGCGGGTCACCTGGGGCGACTGGCTGAAATCCTCGACCACCTGTTCCGGGTAAAGCTCAAGGGTCACGGTGGTTCCCGCGCCAGGTTGGCTTTGCAGCAGAATGCGCCCGCCCATCAGCTCCACCAGTTGCTTGCAGATACTCAGGCCCAGGCCGGTTCCGCCCTGCTCCGGCGTCGTCTGCAGATGGGCCTGGATGAACGGATCGAACAGGCTCGCCTGCTTCTCGGGGCTGATGCCCGACCCGGTGTCGGCCACGCTGATGCACAAACGGTCGGCGCCATGTTCATCGGCCTGGCGCTCCACGGACACCCGCACCTCACCGGCCTGGGTGAACTTCAGGGCATTGCTCAGCAGGTTGTGCAGCACCTGGCGCAGGCGCAGCGGGTCGAGCCAGTAGAAACCGTCCGCCGCCTTGTCGAAGGCCAGCGTCAGGTGCAGCCCCTTGTTGCGCGCGGTGACCTCGAACAATTGCTGTATGTCTTCGAAGAAGCCTCGCAGGGCCACGGTCTGCGGCGCCAGCTGCATGTGCCCGGCCTCGATCTTGGCCAGGTCGAGGTTATCGCCCATCAGGCCGACCAGCTCCTGCGCCGATTGGTAGGCCACGCGCAGCGCATCGGAAAACGGCATGCCGCGCAGGCGCGCCTGTTCCTTTTCCAGTTCCAGCAAACCAATGATCGCGTTCATCGGCGTGCGTATCTCGTGGCTCATGGTCGAGAGAAAGGCGCTCTTGGCGTAGTTCGCCTGATCCGCCGCGCGACGCGCTTGCAGCAGCTCTTCCTCCAGGCGCTTGCGCTCGGTGATATCGATCCAGCCCCCCAGCAACCCCTGCAATTCACCCTGGGCGCTGTAGAACGGCACCGTCCATTGATAGACATGCACCGGGCCCCTTCTGGACTCGATCTGACGGTCGACGAACACCGACTCCTGGGACTCCAGCTGCTCCAGGAACTCGCGGTGCAACTGCCGGGCCGTGGCCTCGGGCAAGACATCCAGCTCGGTCAGGCACAGCCCCTTGATCTGTTCCAGGCGCATGCCGGTCTGGGTTTCGTAGCTTTTGTTGCAGGTGATCAGGCGCCCGGCCAGGTCGCGGACGAAGATCGGGTTGGGGATACCGTCGAGCAAGGCGCGCTTGAACGCCACCTGGTCGTTGAGGCGTTGCTCGGCTTGCAGGCGCTGGCGGATCTGCCCCTTGAGCCGGGTGTTCCAGGCCAGGGACAGCAGGCCGAACAGGATGGCGGTGAAAGTGACCCAGTAGATCCACACCGGCACCCGCTGCCACATGGGCACCGGCACCGGGGTCACCCCCAGCCATTTCAGGCGGATGGCGCTGAGCTCGGCCACCGGGAAGGCTTCCAGGGCCTTGTTCAGAATGCTCAGCAGCTCGGGCTGGTCCCGGCGCACCGACAACTCGTCGGCCGACCACTTGCCTTCGACACTGCGGCCGATGCGCAGCCCGTTCGCCGGATACCCCTGCACCTCGACTTCATTCTGGATGGTCGCGTCGGCCTCGCCATTGGCCACCAGGGCCCGCGCCTCCTGGTAGGTAGCGACCGAACGCAGGAGGACCTTCGGGTAGTTTTGCCGGACGTAGCTCTCCAGCGCATGCTTGGCCGGCAGCGCCAGCACCCGGCCCGCCAACTGGCTGAAGGTGTTGAGCTGGATGTCCTCGGCGCGGACCACGAACACCCAGGCCGAACCGCCAAAGGGGTGGGTGAAGTCGAGGAAGCCGCAGCGCTCGTCATTGGCCGACAAGGTGGTGTTCATCTGGGCCCGGCCCTTGAGCAGCAGGTCCAGGGTATGGGTCGTGGAAAAGCTTTCCTCCTGGATGAACTGCAGGCCGGTCATTCTCGAGATGCGGTTGAGCAGGTCGATGTTCAGTCCGGTCCACTGGCCGTCCTTGTCCTTGAACACGTAGGGTGGGTACTGCTGGGAAGCCACCACCACATGCTGATGTTCGAGCAGCCAGGCGCGCTCCGCCTTGCTCAACTTGATTCGCTCGTCGCCGGTGCTGGCGCCCAGCCCAGTGGTCCAGCGGGCCAGGATTTCCCGGTCCGTGGAATCGTCGATGCTCTCCAGCGCTCGCTCGATCAGGCGGCTCAACAGCGGGTCGCTCTGGCGCGTGGCGAAGGCAAAGCCGATCGGCGGCAGACGGCTGCCGGTGCGGACCTGCAACCCCAGGTAAGGACGCAGCGCCTTGTAGGCACGGACGATCACTTCATTGCCGATAAAGGCATCGACATCCCCCTGATTCAGCGCTTCCAGGCCGCTGTACAGATTGGGCGAGAGAATGATCTGGCTGTGGGGATAAGCCGCGTGGGCGACCTTCGCGTCCGCATACCCTTCTAGCAGCACCACTTTCTTGCCGGCCAGGTCCTCGGGGATCTGGGCCTCGTCCCGGCGTACGACCACCACCGCCCGGTCAGGCATGTAGTCGCTGGAAAAGTGCAACCCGGTGACCCCGCGCTCGTAACCGTTGGCGCTGGTGAGGATGTCGATCGTGCCATTGCGCAGCGCCTCGACCGCTTGCTCGCGCTCGGAGAACCCCAACACCTCCATGGGCATGCCCAGGCGTTCGCCGACCAGGCTCAGGTAGTCGGCGCTGATGCCCTGGTAACGATTGCGGTCGCGCGTGATGTCGATCGGCTGGTAGTCATCGATCGAAATGCCCACCTTCAAGGTGCCACGGCCCGCCAGCCATTGCCGTTCGACCGGGGCCAGGGTGAGCGGCTCCAGTTCGACGAAGGCCGGCACCAGCTTGAAGGGGAGGTTCTGCGCCGCCATCAGGCACGGGGCCAGGGCCAGCGTCGCCAAAACCATCAATGTGCACAAAACCGGGCGCAGCAACATAAGCATCCTGTGGGTGATCCTCGACGCGTCGCCGCCCTATTCTAGATGCTCTGTCCTTGAGCTCTGGCCTTAAGTTCTGTCCTTGGAAGACGCGCCGCGATAAACAGCCTGTGTATAAAAAGACAAAGCCCGTCAGAGACGGGCCTTGTTGACGATCGATGTCAGTCGATCAGAGCGGTTTGCCGCGATTGCCGTGCTGGCTGACAAAGGCCTGGACGGCCTTCAGGTCGTTGGCCAGGACGGTGCAACGCTCTTCGCGCTCGAACAGATCGGACAGGTGCGCCGGCAATTCCAGGGCCTTGCCGATCCCGGCCTGCTCCACCGCTTCCGGGAACTTCACCGGATGTGCGGTGCCCAGCACCACCATCGGGATGTCCAGGCTGCGACGGCACTCACGGGCGGCCTTGACGCCGATCGCGGTGTGCGGGTCGAGCACTTCTCCAGTCTGGGCGAAGACTTCGGCGATGGTCTCGCAGGTCTGGGCGTCGTCCACGGCCAGGGAGTCGAACAGCTTGCGCGCTTCGGTCCAGCGCTCCTGCTCGACGCTGAAACCGCCACCCTGCTTGAAGGAGTCCATCAGCCCGGCCAGCGCGGCACCGTTGCGACCGTGCAGGTCGAACAGCAGGCGCTCGAAGTTCGACGAGACCATGATGTCCATCGACGGCGACAGGGTGGCGTGCAGGGTTTCCTTGACGTACTGATTGCCACTCATGAAGCGGTGCAGGATGTCGTTGCGGTTGGTGGCGACGATCAGCTGATTGATCGGCAGGCCCATGTTGCGGGCCAGGTAACCGGCGAAGATATCGCCGAAGTTGCCGGTCGGCACCGAGAACGCCACCGAACGCGCCGGACCGCCCAGCTGCAGGGCCGCGTGGAAGTAATAGACGATCTGGGCCATGATCCGCGCCCAGTTGATCGAGTTCACCGCCACCAGGCGGGTGCCCTTGAGGAAGCCCTGGTCGGCGAAGCTGGCCTTGACCATTTCCTGGCAGTCGTCGAAGTTGCCTTCGATGGCGATGTTGTGGATGTTCTCGCCGAAGATGGTGGTCATCTGCCGGCGCTGCACTTCGGACACACGGTTGTGCGGGTGCAGGATGAAGATATCGACGTTGTCGCAACGCTTGCAGCCTTCGATGGCGGCCGAACCGGTATCACCGGAAGTGGCGCCGATGATCACCACGCGCTCGCCGCGCTTCTCCAGCACGTAGTCCAGCAGGCGACCCAGCAGTTGCAGGGCGAAGTCCTTGAACGCCAGGGTCGGGCCATGGAACAGCTCCAGGACCCACTCGTTGCCGTTCAGCTGGCGCAGCGGGGCGATGGCGTTGTGGGAGAAAGCGCCGTAGGTTTCCTCAAGGATTTTCTTGAAGTCGGCATCCGGAATGCTGCCGGTGACGAACGGGCGCATCACCCGGAACGCCAGCTCGTGATACGGCAGGCCGGCCCAGGAAGCGATTTCCTCCTGGGTGAAACGTGGCAGGTTTTCCGGTACGTACAGACCGCCGTCGCTCGCCAGGCCGGCCAGCAGGACGTCTTCGAAATTCAGGGCCGGTGCCTGGCCGCGGGTGCTGATGTAACGCATATAAGCAAACCTTTGGTGTGGAGCTGCAAGCTTCAAGTGACAGGCGACAAGTCAAAGCGAATCGGCTTTTACTTGCAGCTTGCGGCTTGGCGCTTGCCGCTGAATTAATTCAGATGTTCGACGCGGATCCGCACGACCGGACCGACCACGCCCTGCAGGGCTTCCAGCGCGGTGATCGCATCGTTGATGCGCTGTTCCACTACACGGTGGGTCAGCAGGATCATCGGCACCAGGCCGTCGTGTTCTTCGACCTCTTTCTGCATGATCGACTCGATATTGATGCCGCGCTCGGACAGGATGCTCGCCACCTGGGCCAGTACGCCCGGATGATCCTTGGCCTGGATCCGCAGATAGTAGGCGCTTTCGCAGGCCTCGATCGGCAGGATCGGGTGCGCCGACAGCGAGTCCGGCTGGAAGGCCAGGTGCGGCACGCGGTTTTCCGGGTCGCTGGTCATGGCGCGAACCACGTCCACCAGGTCGGCGATCACCGACGAAGCGGTCGGCTCCATGCCGGCGCCGGCGCCGTAGTACAGGGTGGAGCCGACGGCGTCGCCGTTGACCATCACCGCGTTGAACACGCCATTGACGTTGGCGATCAGGCGATCGGCCGGGATCAGCGTCGGGTGCACGCGCAGCTCGATACCGGCATCGGTGCGGCGGGCCACGCCCAGGTGCTTGATGCGATAGCCCAGGGCCTCGGCGTAGTTCACGTCGGCGGTGGTCAGCTTGGTGATGCCTTCGGTGTAGGCCTTGTCGAACTGCAGCGGGATACCAAAGGCGATGGACGCCAGGATGGTCAGCTTGTGCGCGGCGTCGATGCCTTCGACGTCGAAGGTCGGGTCGGCTTCGGCGTAACCCAGGGCCTGGGCCTCGACCAGCACGTCTTCGAAGGTGCGACCCTTCTCGCGCATTTCGGTGAGGATGAAGTTGCCAGTGCCGTTGATGATCCCGGCCACCCAGTTGATACGGTTGGCCGACAGGCCTTCGCGGATCGCCTTGATGACTGGAATACCACCCGCCACGGCGGCCTCGAACGCCACGATCACACCCTTCTCACGGGCCTTGGCGAAAATTTCGTTACCGTGTACGGCGATAAGCGCCTTGTTGGCGGTGACCACATGTTTACCATGCTCGATGGCCTTGAGTACCAGCTCGCGGGCAACGGTATAGCCGCCCATCAGCTCTATGACGATGTCGATCTCAGGGTTCGTGGCCACTTCGAACACATCGTTGGTAATCGCAATACCGGTCGTTTGGAACTGAGGCTTTGGCGTGCGCATGGCAATTTGTGCCACTTCGATTCCACGCCCGGCACGACGAGCAATTTCCTCGGCGTTACGCTGAAGTACATTGAAGGTACCGCCACCGACGGTACCCAGCCCACAGATGCCCACTTTGACCGGATTCACTCTGAACTCCCCATGAAACGGCCGACACTAGGTCGGCCGTGGAAAACAGCCGCAAACCACACGGCTCTCTATTAATGACGCGTCGGCCACAACCGCCGCGTCATGATCGTCAAAGGCTCGACGACGCAGGATTATTTCGCGCCCAGCGCCAGTTTGGCGACTTGTGGCGCAGGCTGGTAGCCCGGAATCACTTGGCCGTCGGCCAAAACGATGGCCGGCGTGCCGTTCACCCCGATCGACTGGCCCAGGGCGAATTGCTTGGAAACCGGGTTGGCGCACTTGGCGGCCTTGATTTCCTTGCCATCGACCATCTTGTCCATGGCCGCTTTCTTGTCGGCCGAGCACCAGACCGCCTGCAACTGCTCGTCGCCCGGCGAACCCAGGCCCTGGCGCGGGAAGGCGACATAACGCACTTCCACGCCCATCTTGTTCAGCTCAGGCACTTCGGCGTGCAGCTTGTGGCAGTACGGGCAGGTGGTGTCGGTGAAGACGGTGATGTGGGTCTTGGTTTCGCCGATGGCCGGGTAGACCACGGTTTCAGCGACCGGAATGGCGTTGATCAGCTTGGCCACGCCCAGGCGCTCGGTCTTTTCGGTCAGGTTGACCGGCTTGCCGTCCTTGAGCTGGAACAGGTAGCCCTGCATCACGAACTGGCCGTCGGCGCTGGCGTACAGCACGCGGCTGCCCTTGAGCTTGACTTCATAGACACCGGGCAGCGGGCTGGCGCTGATGCTTTCTACCGGGACTTCGAGTTGCAGGCCCTGGAGGCTTTTACGAATCGCTTTTTCGGCGGCGTCATCGGCCATAACAAAGGTACTGGCCAACGCAATGGCTGCGGCGGCGATTATCTGGGTCACGCGCATTGGGAACTCCTGAAGGCGGACAAATGGGACGGTCAGAACGCCCGTACTGGAACACCGGGTCATAACGGCCCACTTTGTAAACCGGCAAAGCCTACCACATAAGGCCCGCCTGGCGGGCTCCCGCTGAGCCAAGCCGGTTATTTGCCGATCAGCGCAGAACCGCTCCCGGGTCGCCGCAGCCGGTGTTCGCGGCGACCGACACCTCACTCAACCGCGAGGATGGTGCTTGGCATGCAGCTCCTGCAAACGGGCCCGGGCGACATGGGTGTAGATCTGGGTGGTCGACAGGTCGCTGTGGCCAAGCAGCATCTGCACTACCCGCAGGTCGGCGCCGTGGTTGAGCAGATGGGTGGCGAAGGCATGTCGCAAGGTGTGCGGCGACAGCGACTTGCCGATCCCGGCGACCTTGGCCTGATGCTTGATCCGGTGCCAGAAGGTCTGCCGGGTCATCTGCTCGCCGCGCTGGCTGGGGAACAGCACATCGCTGGGCCGCCCGCCGAGCAGCTCGCCACGGGCATCGCGCATGTAGCGCTCGACCCAGACAATCGCTTCCTCGCCCATCGGCACCAGGCGCTCCTTGCTGCCCTTGCCCATCACCCGCAACACACCCTGGCGCAGGTTGACCTGCTCCAGGGTCAGGCTGATCAGCTCGGTGACCCGCAGGCCGCAGGCATACAGGACTTCAAGCATGGCGCGATCGCGCTGGCCGATGGCCTCGCTGAGGTCGGGAGCGGCCAGCAGGGCCTCGACATCGGCCTCCGACAAAGACTTGGGCAACGGCCGCCCCAACTGCGGCATGTCAACTTGCAGCGTGGGATCCACGGCAATCAGCTTTTCCCGCAGCAGGTAACGATAGAAGCCGCGCACCCCGGAGAGAAAACGCGCGGTCGAGCGTGGCTTGTAGGCCTGCTCCACCCGCCAGGCGAGGTGGTCGAGAATCAGCTCGCGACCGGCATTTACCAGCTCCAGTCCCTTTTCCTGTAGCCAGCCGTTGAACAACGCCAGGTCACTGCGATAAGCCTCGCGGGTGTTGTCCGAAAGACCCTTTTCCAGCCATAGCGCATCGAGGAAACGGTCTATCAGGGGATGGTCGATGGCAGGCATAAATACTCGAAAGGCGCGGCCTTGAGGCCGGGCGCAAATAAATAGTGAACTGTGCAGAGGGTCGCTAGTCTTTCATAGCCCGCTATTTCAAGGAACAGGGAGCTTCAATGAACGAACAACAGATTCTGTTGGCCTTTGGCGGCATAGGCGTGGCGGCAGTGGGCTGCCAATGGCTGGCCTGGCGCCTGAAACTGCCGGCCATTCTGTTCCTGCTGTTGAGCGGCATTCTCGCCGGCCCGGTCCTGGGCTGGCTCGACCCGCAGGAACTGTTCGGACCGCTGCTGATGCCACTGGTGTCGCTGGCGGTGGCCTTGATCCTGTTTGAAGGCAGCCTGACCCTGCACCTGTCGGAGTGGCGCGAGATCGGCAAGGTGGTGCACCGGCTGGTGACCATCGGCGCCCTTTCGACCTGGGCGGTGATCACCCTGGCCACCCACTGGCTGCTGGGCTTCGACTGGCTGCTGGCGCTGCTGTTCGGCACCCTGACCCTGGTCACCGGGCCCACCGTGATCGTGCCCATGCTGCGGGTGGTGCGGCCCAAGGCGTCGATCGCCAACATCCTGCGCTGGGAAGGCATCGTCATCGACCCGATCGGTGCCCTGCTGGCGGTGGTGGTCTACAGCTTCATCATCGCCAGCGCCGAGGGCCAGGGCCTGCAGCACAGCCTGATGACCTTCGGCGGGGTAATCCTCTGCGGCAGCCTGTTCGGCATCGTCGGCGGCTGGGTGCTGGGCACCATCATGCGCCGCCAGTGGCTGCCGGAATACCTGCACAACCTGGCCACGCTGGCGGCGGTGCTGGGCATCTTCATCGGCGCCAACCAGGTGATGCATGAGTCCGGCCTGCTGGCCGTGACCCTGATGGGCATGTGGATGGCCAACATGAAGGACGTCGACGTCCGGCACATCCTGCACTTCAAGGAAAACCTCAGCGTGCTGCTGATTTCCGGGCTGTTCATCCTGCTGGCGGCGCGCCTGGACCTCAACGCCCTGATCGCCCTGGGGCCGCTGGTGTTGATTCTGCTGCTGGTGATCCAGTTCATCGCCCGGCCCTTGAACGTGCTGCTGTCCACCGCCGGCTCCAATCTGAACTGGCGCGAACGGGCCTTGCTGGCCTGGATCGCGCCCCGAGGCATCGTTGCCGCGGCGGTCTCGGCGATCTTCGCCATTCGCCTGGACCAGGCCGGTCACGAAGGGGCGCTGCTGCTGGTGCCGCTGACCTTTGCCGTGATCATCGGCACCGTGGTGCTGCAGAGCGCCACCGCGCGGCCGCTGGCCCGCCTATTGAAGGTCGCGGAACCAGCGCCGAGCGGTTTCCTGATCGTCGGGGCGAACGCTCCGGCACGGACCATCGGCAAGGCCCTGCAACAATTGGGCAGCCGCGTGCTGCTGACCGATTCGAGCTGGGAGAACATCCGGGCCGCGCGCATGGACGGCCTGCCGACCTACTTCGGCAACCCGGCATCGCAACACGCCGATGCCCATCTGGACCTGGTGGGGCTTGGCCATCTGCTGGCGCTGTCGCCCTCCGGCGAATTGAACACCCTGGCCTCCATGCGTTTTCGCCACGACTTCGGCCATCAGC
The DNA here is from genome assembly GCF_017351415.1 of Pseudomonas sp. FW305-25. NCBI lineage: Bacteria > Pseudomonadati > Pseudomonadota > Gammaproteobacteria > Pseudomonadales > Pseudomonadaceae > Pseudomonas > Pseudomonas sp. FW305-25. The sequence continues at coordinate 147,095 of NZ_JACNDE010000010.1, forward strand.
GCCTGTTCGGCCTGGCCAACAGCCAGGAAAGCCGGCGCACCGACAAGCACCGGGCCAGCCATGAACATCGCGGGCACCTACTGGGTAACGAGACGCTGTCCTACAGCAAACTGGCCAGCCTGCTGGGACAGGGTGCGGAGCTGTACAGCACCAACCTGACCGAAGGTTTTGGCTGGGAGGATTACCAGGCGCTGCATGGTGAGCGGGCGACCCTGCTGTTCGCTCGCGACAACAGCGGCTGGGTGCATGTGGTGACGCCAGGCAGCGCCCTCAAGCCCTCCGCGGGATGGACCCTGGTGGCGTTGATTCAGAAGGATACGACGGCGGGCTGAAACACATCGCCGGCAAGCTCGCGCCCGTAACCGCGAGCTTGCTTTTGATCAATCCACTATCAGTCGACAAACCCCGGCAGCACCGGTACCGGGCGCTTGTCATCATCGATGGCGACAAAGCTGAACAGGCCATGGATGGCCTTCTCTCGCCCATCGCAGCTCATGCTCTCGACGAACACCTCAACCTCGACCTTGAGGCTGGTATTGCCGACCTTCACCACCCGTCCCACCAACTCGACGATAGAGCCGGCGGCAATCGGGTGATTGAAGTCGATACGGTCGGTGGACACGGTGACCAGCGGCAACCGGCAGAAACGGGTCGCGGCGATGAACGACACTTCGTCCATCCAGGCCAGCGCCGTGCCGCCGAACAGGGTGTTGTGGTGGTTGGTGGTCGACGGGAATACCGCCTTGGTCACGCGGGTCACCGACAACTCGGTCCGGCGTTGGATCTCTTGCTCGCGGGGGCTCATGGTTCTACTGCCTGAAACACAATTCGGGGATAAATGACGGGCAACAAAAAAGCAGCCCGTAGGCTGCTTTTTTCTGCATCGGAAGCTGGACTTAAACCAGTTTTTCCTTGATGCGAGCTGCTTTACCCGACAGGTCGCGCAGGTAGTACAGCTTGGCTTTACGTACGTCACCGCGACGCTTGACAGCCATGCTGTCGATTTGCGGGCTGTAGGTCTGGAAAGTACGCTCTACGCCAACACCGTTGGAGATTTTACGAACGGTGAATGCACTGTTCACGCCGCGGTTACGCTTGGCGATTACAACGCCTTCGAACGCTTGCAGACGGGAACGATCGCCTTCCTTCACTTTCACCTGAACGACAATGGTGTCGCCCGGGGCAAAGGCTGGGATCTCTTTGGTCATCTGCTCTGCTTCGAGTGCAAGAATGATTTTGTTGGTCATGCTGTGCTCCTAAGGTAAATCGTCGGATCTACCATCGATACGTTGTTAACTATCGTCCCGCTCGCGGATGTATTCCTCGAGCAGCTTCTTCTCTTCTCCAGAAAGCGAGCGGCTTTCCAGAAGATCGGCGCGTCGTTCATAGGTCCGACCAAGGGACTGCTGTAAACGCCAACGCCGGATGTGTGCGTGATTGCCACTCAGCAACACGTCGGGAACACGCTGATCCGCATACACCTCCGGTCGGGTGTAGTGCGGGCAATCCAGCAGACCATCCGTGAAGGAATCCTCCTCCGCGGAATCCGCATGCCCTAAAGCTCCGGGCAGCAGTCGCGTAACCGCATCAATCAGGACCATCGCCGGCAGCTCGCCACCGGAGAGTACATAGTCGCCAATCGACCACTCTTCATCGACATGAGCTTCAATAAAACGCTCGTCAATGCCTTCATAACGACCGGCAATCAGGATCAATGCATCCTCATTCGCCAACTCGCGTACCGCCGACTGAGTCAGTTTGCGGCCTTGGGGCGACAGGTAAATCACCTTCGCGCCCTCCCCGGCTGCCTGCCTGGCCTGAACCAGAGCATCTTCCAGGGGCTTGATCTTCATCACCATGCCCGGGCCACCGCCAAATGGGCGATCGTCCACAGTGTGATGTCGATCCGTGGTGTAGTCTCGCGGATTCCAACAGGTCAACTGCAAGAGCCCCTGTTTCACCGCGCGGCTGGTTATGCCGTAGTCGCTGATGGCGGAAAACATCTCGGGAAACAAACTGATCACTTCTACGCGCAGGCTAGCCACGTTCAGAAGTCCGCGTCCCAATCCACCTTCATCTCGCCCGCTGCCAGGTCGACGGCCAACACGCATTGCTCGGTATAGGGCAACAGGCGTTCGCGATCATCCAGGCTGCCAGCGCAAGGCTTGACCACCATTACATCGTTCGAGCCGGTCTCCAGCAGGTGATCGATCTTCCCGAACAGTTGTCCGTGAGTGTCGATGACCTTGAGACCTTGCAGCTGATACCAGTAGTACTCGCCGTCGGTCAGTTCAGGGAACAGGTTGCGCGGCACGCAGATCTCATAACCGGCCAGAAGACGCGCTTCTTCACGATCATCGAGACCCTTGAGCTTTGCGACCAGGAATTTTTCATTCCCGCGTCCGCTGACCAGCTCAACCTGTTTCACGCTACCTTCGCGCTTGAGCGTCCAGGTTTTGTAATCCAACAGGTTTTTAATCGGATCAGTAAAGGAATAAACCTTCACTTCGCCGCGAACGCCGTGAACAGAGTAGATTTTGCCGATAACGATCAAATCATCAGCAGGAGCAGGCGTCGCGTTCATAGGGTTCAGGCTGCAGCCTTAGCCGATTCCTTCAACAGCTGAGCAACGCGCTCAGACGGTTGTGCACCAACGCTCAGCCAGTAGGCTACGCGCTCTTGGTTCACGGACAGGCGGACTTCTTGACCACGAGCGATCGGGTTGAAGAAGCCAACTTGTTCTTTGTGCGAACCGTCGCGTGGGTTACGGCTGTCGGTCACGGTCAAGTGGTAAAACGGGCGCTTTTTGGAGCCGCCAAGGGCAAGACGGATTGTTAGCATGTGAACATCGTTCCTGTAGTCGGTGCTGCAAATCTAAATGCACAGCGGGCATGGGTGCCCGAAAGGCCGCATATTCTAAGGAATATCCGGACTTTTGCAAATGACTTTTTCCGGCGCCTACCGGCTGCCATCCAGATTTGCTATAGGGCCGTTGGCAACAACGGCGAGTCAGCTCCCGCCAAGCGCGGGTTTGCTGGAGGTCCCGCGTCCCCGCGGGAAACGCCGGCATGGCTGCCGGCGTGGATTCTTCAGATCTTCGGCATGCCGCCGCCGGGCAACATTCCACCCATGCCGCGCATCATTTTCGCCATCCCGCCCTTGGCGGAGAATTTCTTCATCATCTTCTGCATCTGCTTGTGCTGCTTGATCAAGCGACCGATGTCCTGCACCTGGGTGCCGGAACCCATGGCGATCCGACGCTTGCGCGAACCGCTGATCAGCTCGGGGTCGCGGCGCTCGGCCGGGGTCATGGAGTTGATGATGGCTTCCATCTGCTTGAATTGCTTCTCGGCCGCGCCCTGGGCATTGCCCATTTGCGCCAGGTTCACGCCACCGATATTCGGCAGCTTGTCCATCAGGCCACCGAGGCCGCCCATGTTCTTCATCTGTTGCAGCTGGTCGCGGAAGTCTTCGAGGTCGAAGCCTTTGCCTTTTTTCAGCTTTTTCGCCAGCTTGTCGGCTTTTTCCTTGTCGAGGGTCTGTTCGGCCTGCTCGATCAGGCTGAGCACGTCGCCCATGCCGAGGATGCGCGAAGCGATACGCTCAGGGTGGAACGGCTCGAGCGCTTCGCTCTTCTCGCCCATACCGATGAACTTGATCGGCTTGCCGGTGATCGCACGCACCGACAGTGCGGCACCGCCACGGGCATCGCCATCGACCTTGGTCAGGATCACGCCGGTCAGCGGCAGTGCGTCGCCAAACGCCTTGGCCGTGTTGGCGGCGTCCTGGCCGGTCATGGCGTCGACCACGAACAGGGTTTCCACCGGCTTGACCGCCGCGTGCAACGCCTGGATCTCATCCATCATGTCGGCGTCGATGTGCAGACGACCGGCGGTGTCGACGATGACCACGTCGATGAACTTGAGCTTGGCTTCTTTAATAGCCGCTTCGGCGATCGCGACCGGCTTCTGGCTCAGGTCGGACGGGAAGAAGGTCACGCCAATGTCGTTGGCCAGGGTCTCGAGCTGCTTGATCGCCGCCGGACGGTAAACGTCGGCGGATACCACCATCACGCTCTTCTTCTTGCGCTCTTTAAGGAAGCGCGCGAGCTTGCCGGCGGTGGTGGTCTTACCGGCGCCCTGCAAACCTGCCATCAGCACGACGGCAGGCGGCACGGCGCTCAGGTTCAAATCTTCGTTGGCCGCGCCCATCAGGCTTTCGAGTTCGGCCTGGACGATCTTCACGAACGCCTGGCCCGGGGTCAGGCTGCGCGACACTTCAGTGCCGACCGCACGTTCCTTCACCGAGTTGACAAAGTCCTTGACCACCGGCAGGGCGACGTCGGCTTCGAGCAACGCCATGCGCACTTCGCGCAGGGTGTCTTTAATGTTGTCCTCGGTCAGCTTGGCCTTGCCGGTGACATGGCGCAGCGTCTGCGAGAGACGGTCGGTTAGGTTTTCAAACATGCGCGATCCTTTCAGGCCCTAAGTAGACCGAGGTAATGGCGGCTCGGGGCCCCTATATAAAGAGGTGCTCCGTGGGCAGGTCGCGGATTATAGCGAAGACTGCGTGCGACGCACAGCCGCCGTCTGGTTGCACGGTCTTTCGTGTGATGGCGGTTCTATGCCAAACTCAACGACTTTCGGGCTTGCCTAACAGGATTTATGCTCCCCTTGTCACCCAGCTTGCTAACCACCCTCGCCGCCGCCTGTCTCTATGCCGCTGCGACCCTCTATCAAGGCACTCGTCTGGCTCAAGCCGCCAAGACGAACAAGCGCCTGCTGGTCTCGCTCGGCATCCTTGCCCTGCTCGCCCACAGCGCCAGCCTCCTGACCCACCTGATGACGCCCGTGGGCCTGGGCCTGGACTTCTTCAGCGCCGCCAGCCTGATCGCCGCCGCGGTGATTGCCCTGACCCTGCTGGCCTGCTCGCGCATTCCGGTGGAGAACCTGCTGGTCCTGCTGTTTCCGCTGGGGGCGCTGACCGTGCTGCTGGCGCAGTTCGTGCCCACCGGCACGGTGCCGGTGATCGACGAAGAGCCAGGCATCCTCGCCCATATCCTGCTGTCGATCCTCGCCTACGGCATGTTCACCATCGCCGTGTTCCAGGCCCTGTTGCTGCTGGTGCAGGACCACCAGCTCAAGCACAAGCACCCGTCCGGGCTGATCAAGAACTTTCCGCCGCTGCAGACCATGGAAAGCCTGCTGTTCGGCTTCCTCTGGGCCGGCTGGACCCTGCTTTCGCTGTCGCTGATCTCCGGCTGGCTGTTCGTCGAGAACCTGTTCGCCCAGCACCTGGTGCACAAGACCCTGCTGGCCTGCCTGGCCTGGGTGGTGTTCAGCGTGCTGCTGTGGGGCCGCAACCGCCTCGGCTGGCGCGGACACAAGGCGATTCGCTGGACCCTGGCCGGCTTCTGCCTGCTGATGCTGGCGTACTTCGGCAGCAAGCTGGTCCGTGAATACATCCTGCATATCTGACGAGCGGCGATAATGGACAACCTGCCCATAGAGCCGATGCTCGTGGTCCTGGCCTTGCTGGTACTGTGGTCGGGGCTGTTCACCGCCATCGAAGCCGCCCAGCAACACCTGCTGACCCTGCGCACCGCTTCGCGCTCCGGCGACAAACCGCTGGCGCGCCTGAGCTTCCCGCGCGACAGCCTGATTCTCTGCAACACCCTGTGCCGGGTGCTGGCGGTCATCATCAGCACCTTGCTGGCGCTCCTGCAGTGGGCGGAAAACGGCCCCTGGCTGGCCTGCCTGATCGCCACCAGCGTGCTGCTGGTACTCGCCGACTACCTCCCGCGCACCCTGGCCACCCGTTATCCGGATGCGATCCTCAGCCTGGGCAATACCCTGCTGGGCGTGCCGCTGAAGATCATCTACCCGGCGGCCTGGCTGCTCCACAGCATCAGCCAGCTGTTGCTGCGCCCCTTCACCCGCAAGACCGGCGCCGTCAAGCAGAGCGAAGACGAACAGGCTGTCGACCCGGACGACGCCGAAGAACATGCCAACGGCCGGCCGCATCCGGTGTCGGGCATCCATGCCCTGGACAACATCACCGTCAATGACATCCTGGTGCCGCGCAGCGAGGTCGACGGGATCAACCTCGACGACCCCATCGCCGACATCATCGAACAGCTGCGCCTGTCCAAGCGTACCCGCCTGCCGGTGTTCCACAGCGATATCAACCAGGTCGAGGCGGTCCTCAACACCCGCCAGATCCGTCACCTGCTGCCGGATGCCAGCCTGACCCAGGAAGCACTGCTGGCGGCCTGCCACGAGCCTTACTTCGTGCCGGAAAGCACCCCGCTGCAGTTGCAACTGCTGAACTTCCACAAGCAGCAGCGCCGCTTGGGCATGGTGGTGGACGAGTACGGCGAAGTGCTGGGCATCGTCACCCTGGAAGACATCCTCGAAGAAATCGTCGGCGAATTCGAAAGCGAGCACAGCCTCGACAACCCGCATATCCATCCCCAGGCCGACGGACGTTTCGTGATCGAAGGCGCGGCCTCGATTCGCGAACTGAACAAGAGCCTGGGCTGGCACCTGCCCTGCGACGGCCCGAAAACCCTCAACGGCCTGGTCACCGAAGCGCTGGAGACCATTCCCGACAGCGCCGTTTGCCTGAAGATCGGCCGCTACCGCCTGGAAATCCTCGAAACCGAGGACAACCGGGTCAGTCGCGTACTGATCTGGCACACCAAGCCGCTCACCGCGCCCACCCTGTAGCCCTGTAGCCCTGTAGCCCTGTAGCCGCTGCCGAGCCCGCGAGGCTGCGATCGACCGCGAAGCGGTCGCAAACCCTGCATCCACCTTCTGCCTGACACACCGCGCAGGCAGACTTTGCGCCGGCTGCGCCGTCGAACGCAGGCTGCGCCAGCGGCTACAGGGCTACGGCAAGTCGCGCTTGTTTGATCGTTAGGGGCCTTCCTATAATCGATCCGCTTACCCAAGCCCCGCAGCACCCGCGTGCTACCCGCACCCAGCGGCTTCTGCCCTGCTCCGCCCGCTTCTGGCAGGCTTCGCTCCCACCCCGAGCCGCGCCCGCGCCAAACCCACATCCCTGGGTGTTCGACCATAATAATTCGCTCCCATGGAGCACATGACTGTCAGGGATAACCGCATGACGACCAGCACCACTTACAGCGCCTCCGTGCCTGCCCAGCCGACCAACTCCGCCAGCCGCGTGGCCACCGCCAGCTTTATCGGCACCGCCATCGAGTTCTACGACTTCTACGTGTACGCCACTGCCGCCGCGCTGGTGATCGGCCCGGTATTCTTTCCGCAGACGTCTGGCACCGCCCAGATGCTCTCGGCCTTCCTGACCTTCGGCATCGCTTTTCTCGCCCGCCCCCTGGGCTCGGCGCTGTTCGGCCACTTCGGCGACCGGATCGGCCGTAAGTCGACCCTGGTGGCATCGCTGCTGCTGATGGGCGTGTGCACCACGCTGATCGGCGTGCTGCCCGGCTATGACAGCATTGGCGCCTGGGCACCGATCTTGCTGTGCCTGCTGCGCTTCGGCCAGGGCCTGGGGCTGGGCGGCGAATGGGGCGGCGCCGCGCTGCTCGCCACGGAAAACGCGCCGAAAGGCAAACGCGCCTGGTTCGGCATGTTCCCGCAGCTGGGACCGTCGATCGGCTTTCTGGCAGCCAACGGCCTGTTCCTGACCCTGGCCATGAGCCTGAGCGACGAACAGTTCCGCTCCTGGGGCTGGCGGATTCCGTTCCTGCTCAGCGCCGCCCTAGTGCTGGTCGGCCTGTATGTGCGCCTGAAGCTGCATGAAACCCCGGTATTCGCCAACGCCATCGCCCGCCAGGAGCGGGTCAAGATGCCGCTGGTCGAGCTGTTCAGCCAGTACTGGCTGCCGGTGCTGCTGGGCGCTGCGGCAATGGTGGTGTGCTATGCGCTGTTTTACATCTCGACGGTGTTCTCGCTGAGCTACGGCGTCGCGACCCTCGGCTACAGCCGCGAAACCTTCCTCGGCCTGCTGTGCTTCGCGGTGTTGTTCATGGCCGCGGCCACGCCGCTGTCGGCCTGGGCCAGCGACCGCTATGGACGCAAGCCGGTGCTGATCATCGGCGGCCTGCTGGCGATTCTCTCCGGCTTCACCATGGAACCGCTGCTGACCCAGGGCTCGACCTGGGGCGTGGCGCTGTTCCTGTGCATCGAGCTGTTCCTGATGGGCGTGACCTTCGCCCCGATGGGCGCCCTGCTGCCCGAGCTGTTCCCGACCCACGTGCGTTATACCGGCGCATCGGCGGCCTATAACCTGGGCGGCATTGTCGGCGCCTCGGCGGCACCGTTCTTCGCCCAGAAGCTGGTGGCGATGGGGGGATTGAGTTGGGTTGGCGGCTATGTGTCGGCGGCAGCGGTGCTCAGCCTGATCGCTGTGCTGTGCCTGAAGGAAACGCGCAATAACGACCTGGACCAGGTCGCCTGAAAGAATGCTTCGCGAGCAAGCTCGCTCCTACAGGTTCAGCGCAACCCTTGTAGGAGCGAGCGGGCGGCGATCCGACTTGCCGCGATGTTTTTTACAGCTCTACAACGACCGCCTGGGAAGCGCGAGTCGCCTTGGCCCGCGCGGCCTCGATCGACTCGTCGCGCGCCAGGGCCACGCCCATGCGGCGCTGGCCGTTGACTTCAGGTTTGCCGAACAGGCGCAGGGCCGTATCCGGCTCGCTCAGGGCCGCGCCCAGGTTGGCGAAAGCGGTCTGGGTCGACTGGCCTTCCACCAGGATCACCGCCGAAGCCGACGGGCCGAACTGACGGATCAACGGGATCGGCAGGCCGAGAATCGCCCGCGCATGCAGGGCGAACTGCGACAGGTCCTGGGAAATCAGGGTCACCAGGCCGGTGTCATGGGGACGCGGCGACACTTCGCTGAACCAGACCTGGTCGCCCTTGATGAACAGCTCGACGCCGAACAGGCCACGGCCACCCAGGGCCTCGGTCACGGCCTTGGCCACGCGCTCGGACTCGGCCAGGGCTTTCGGGCTCATGGCCTGGGGCTGCCAGGACTCCTGATAATCGCCCTTCTCCTGACGGTGGCCGACCGGCGCGCAGAAGGTGGTGCCGCCAACGTGGCGCACGGTCAGCAGAGTGATTTCGTAATCGAAATCGATGAAACCTTCGATGATCACCCGACCCTTGCCGGCACGCCCGCCTTCCTGGGCGTAGTCCCAGGCCTTCTGCACGTCGTCGACGCTGCGCAGCAGGCTCTGGCCCTTGCCCGAGGAACTCATCACCGGCTTGACCACGCAAGGGAAGCCCAGGTCGTCCACCGCCTTGCGGTAGTCTTCGAAGGTGTCGGCGAAGTGGTAAGGCGAGGTCGGCAGGTCCAGTTCTTCGGCGGCCAGGCGACGGATGCCTTCACGGTTCATGGTCAACTGGGCGGCCCGGGCGGTCGGGATCACGGTGAACCCTTCGGACTCCAGCTCCACCAGGGTGGAGGTGGCGATGGCTTCGATCTCCGGCACGATGAAGTGCGGCTTCTCCGCCTCGATCACTGCGCGCAGCGCGGCACCGTCGAGCATGTTGATCACATGGCTGCGATGGGCGACCTGCATCGCCGGCGCATTGGCGTAGCGATCCACGGCAATCACCTCAACGCCCAGGCGTTGCAGCTCGATCACCACTTCCTTGCCCAACTCACCACAGCCACACAGCAAAACGCGGGTCGCGGTTGGCGACAATGGAGTTCCGATACGGGTCATCTGAAGGTCCTCAAAAAGGAGCGGATCATCGAGGGTCGCGCACCAGGCGGGCGGCCCATGGGGAAGAAAGCGCGGCATTTTACATGAACCGCGCGCTTTGGCCTCAGCTGGCGCACGCCGCCTTGCGCAAACGCCAGGCCATGGCCAGCCAGACCACGGTCACGCCGGCGAACTTCGACCCCAGCGCGGTGAGGATCACGCCCGGGGTCAACGCATCGATCAGGCCGAAAAAGATAAAGGTGTCCAGGGGAATGCTCAACGCCGAACTTATCCACAGGCGGTCGTGCAGTGGGCGCTTGGTGATACTGAACACCAGCCAGTCGATGCACTCGGAGACCGCGAATGCCGTGGCGCTGGCCAGGGCGATGGCCGGCTCGGAGGTCACGTAGGACAGTACCAGCGCCACCAGCATGGCGACGAGCGCGCCATGACCGAAGCGGGTTTGCACCATGTCCCGCAGGACGAACACCAGCCCACCCCAGGCCGACCAGATGATGTCCAGGTGCGGAGCGGTAGAAAAAGCGTAGTTGATCAGCACGACACTGCCGATATAGGCGATCAGGAAGAGCATGGGGCGAAAAGTACCTGTCAGTAAGGCGCACAGGGTACTTCAGGCGGATGGGATGGGCCAGACGGGAGCTGGCCCGAGATAGCCGTCTAGCCGGACTGGGTGCCGATCATCCACAGCACCCCGCTGGACTTGGCGCGCTCATGACACAGCGCCAGCACCTCACGGCGCTCGGCGTTGTCCATGCGGCTCCAGCGGGTGATCTCGCTCACCGTGCGCTGGCAACCGGTGCAGATATCGTCATCGTCCAGCGCGCAAATGCTCACGCAGGGCGAACGGACGGGTTTTTCGGGTTCGGTCATTGTTCTTGCTCGGCCAGATCGCGGGCGTAACGCTGGGAATTATGCACATAGTGCGCGGCGCTGGCTTCGAGCATCTTCTTCTGCTGCTCGGTCAGTTCACGGACCACCTTGCCCGGCGAGCCCATCACCAGCGAACCGTCGGGGATCTCCTTGCCTTCGCCGATCAGCGAGTTGGCGCCGATGATGCAGTTCTTGCCGATCTTCGCGCCGTTGAGAATCACCGCATTGATGCCGATCAGGCTGTAGTCGCCGACGGTGCAGCCATGCAGCATGGCGTTGTGGCCAATGGTCACGCCGGTGCCGATGGTCAGCGGAAAGCCCATGTCGGTATGCATCACCGTGCCGTCCTGCACGTTGCTGTTCCTGCCGATCAGGATCAGCTCGTTGTCGCCACGCAGCACCGCGTTGAACCAGACGTTGGCCCCCTCCTCCAGCTTAACCTTGCCCACCAGCGTGGCATTGGGTGCGACCCAGCTTTGCGGGTGGGTTTCGACACGGGCGTCGCCCAGGCGGTATTTCATATTGTTGTCCTCAAGGCCAGGCAGGTTCATATACACAGTGGGGGTCAGGCCATACGAGCGATGGCTTCAAATATTGATAAAGCTTTTGGGCGGTTGGTGCAGGCTGATCTGGGCGTCATACAGCAGGTTGATCAGCTCGACGATCATGATCGCCGTCAGGCCCCAGATCTTGTACTCGCCGAAGCGGTAGCTCGGCACGTACCAGCTGCGGCCCTGATAATCGATGCGGTGAGTATGCTCGCGCGGGTCCTGGCGGAAAAACTCCAGCGGCACGCTGAACACCGCGGCGATCTCGGCGTCATTGGCCAGGTATTCGACGTAATCGGGAATCACCCCGACATAGGGCGTGACCTTGATCCCGTGCAGGGAAATCAGCGGGCTCAGGGGGCCGATCACTTCCACCAGCCCCGGGGGCAGGCCGATTTCCTCTTCGGCTTCGCGCAGGGCGGTAAAAACCAGGTCGGGGTCTTCCGGGTCGCGGCGGCCGCCGGGGAACGCCACTTCGCCGCCGTGGGTGGACAATCCTTTGGCACGCAGGGTCAGCACCAGCTCAGGCTCGTCACTGCGGGTAATGGGCACCAGCACGGCGGCCTCGGGGAAACGTCGATCCGTCTCCAGCGGTCGCGGCGTATGGTTGCTTACCCGGTGCAGTAGCTCGTCCAGCATGAGTCTTCTCGATCTGTCGACTACCTTGCATCATGCACCAAACAAACCGACCGCCCAAGCCCCGATCCACGCCATGTCGCGTAACGACAACTTGCCGACAAAGCCCCGCGCACGCCAAGATAGGTGCAGCCTTTTCGGATACCCAGCATGAAATTCTGCAGCCAGTGCGGTCACCCGGTCACCCAGCGCATTCCCGAAGGCGATTCGCGCCTGCGTTTTGTCTGCGACAACTGCCAGACCATCCATTACCAGAACCCGAACATAGTCGCCGGCTGCCTGCCTACCTGGGGTACCCAGGTGCTGCTGTGCCGACGCGCGATCGAGCCGCGTCGTGGCTACTGGACGCTGCCGGCCGGTTTCATGGAGAACGGCGAGACCGTCGAACAGGCGGCGATTCGCGAGACGTTCGAGGAGGCCTGCGCCCGGGTCCGCAACCTGAGCATCTATACCCTGATCGACGTCCCGCACATCAGCCAGGTGCATGTCTTCTTCCGCGCCGAGCTGGCGGACCTGGATTTCGCCGCTGGCTCAGAGAGCCTGGAAGTCCGGCTTTTCGAAGAAGCCGACATTCCCTGGTCCGAGCTGGCTTTTCGCACGGTCGGGCGTACCTTAGAATGTTTCTTCGCTGACCGGCGGAACGAGGACTACCCCGTGCGTTCCGAGTCCATTCCGCCCCTGGCTCAGCCTGCCCTCACTTAAACAACAAAACGTACGCGGCACCTGTGTACTCTTAGGGATATCGTTTCATGCGCTGGTTGCTCGCTCTTTTCTGCTACTCGGTTATCGCGGTCTCCCACGCCTCCGCGACGGATACCCTGAACGGCAAGGTCATCGAAAAAGTCCTGGTCCTCAAGTCGGCCCATCAGTTGCAACTGATCAACGACGGCAAACCCATCAAGACCTACCGCATTTCCCTGGGTAAACGCCCCAAGGGGCCGAAGCTCATGGAAGGCGACAAGCGCACTCCGGAAGGCTTCTACTGGCTGGACTGGCGCAAGACCAGCGACCGCTTCAACCTGGCCATGCATATCTCCTACCCGAACATCAGCGATTCCGCCCGCTCGCGCCGCGAGGGCGTGGAGCCCGGCGGCATGATCATGATCCACGGCACTCCGGACAGCGAAGACTACCCCGAGCAGTACTTCCATACCCTGGACTGGACCGACGGCTGCATCGCCATGCGCAACGTCGACATGCGCGAAGTCTGGGGCCTGGTCCCGGACGGCACGATGATCGAAATCCGCCCCTGATTCCTCGCTGAAACGCCGCTAAAACACCTCCGTTACAAAAAAAATCGCAGGCCGCGCCGGCTTCGAAAGGTGAATACCAATTCCCGTTCGAAAAACCGCCGCCCCTGCGATTTTCGCATTCACGGCCAGACCGCCCTAATACCACTTCCCCAAACCATCCCCGCCAACGCCCATAAAGCGCCTGTTTTCGTGCGTCATCGTCACACTACTGGCGTTAACATGGTATTTAAGTGGTATTAGTTTTCGCCACATTACCGGGCGACAACAAACCAATAACGCATCGGAATCTCGACAGATGAACCACATCCTGGCCCTGCGCCCTGACGATACCCAGCCGACCCCGCTGTACCTGCAACTGGCGCGCAACCTTGAAGCCGCGATCCATGCCGGACAGTGGAAAGCCGAACAGGCCCTGCCCTCGGAACGCAACCTGAGCGAGATGCTCAATATTTCCCGCGTCACCGCGCGCAAGGCCCTGGAAGTGCTGTTCGAACAAGGCCTGATCCGCCGCAGCCAGGGCTCCGGCACCTTCATTACCCCGCGCCTGGAACAACCGCTGTCGCGGCTGTCGGGCTTCAGCGAAATGCTCCGCCTCAAGGGGTTCGTACCCGGTTCCCAATGGCTGGAGCGGGAAATCACCACGCCGACCCACGAAGAACTGATCCGCCTCGGCCTGTCGCCGAACGACAAGGTGGCGCGCCTCAAGCGCCTGCGCAAAGCCGACGACACGGTGATGGCGATCGAAATGAGCACCCTGCCGGCGACGATCATTGCCCAGCCGGATGCCGTGGGCGACTCGCTCTACGCCTACCTCGATGGCATCGGCCGCCCGGTGGTCCGTGCCCTGCAGCACATCCAGGCGATCAACGCCAGCGCCGAGTTCGCCGCCCTGGTGGGCATCACCCCCGGCACCGCGATGCTGCTGATGACCCGTGTCGGCTACCTCGAGGACAACACCCCGATCGAAGTCACCGACACCTATTGCCGCAACGACTATTACGACTTCGTCGCCGAGCTGCGTCGCTGAGCCAGGCCGCCGAGTCGCCAGGAACCCGTCCCAGAGAGCTGCCCATGTCCGAACACAACATCCTCACCCCACAAGGCTGGATTCGCGGCCGCCTGAACCACCGGGACGGCAAGGTCACCGGCATCGAAGGCAGCCCCTGCGACCCGGCGGACAACGACCTGCCCTACCTGCTGCCAGGCTTCATCGACCTGCATGTGCACGGCGGCGGCGGCAAGGACATCATGGAAGGCGCCCCGGCGTTCGAGACCATCACCCGCACCCACGTGCGTTTTGGCACCACCTCGCTGCTGGCCACCACCATGACCGCGCCGACCGAGGAGATCACCCGGGTCCTGGGCGCCATGGGCGAATACTGCGAACAGCGCCCCAGCGGCAGCGCCCGGGTACTCGGTGTGCACCTGGAGGGCCCGTACATCAACCCGGGCAAGCTCGGTGCCCAGCCCAATTTCGCCCACACCGCGCTGATGGCCGAAGTCGAGGCCTACCTGCGCCTGGCGCCGATCCGGGTGATCACCATCGCCCCGGAAATCGCCGGCCATGACGCGCTGATCCGTGCCCTCAGCGCCCGCGGCATCCGCATGCAGATCGGCCACACCCTGGGCAGCTATGAGGAAGGCGTGGCCGCGCTCGACGCCGGGGCCACCAGCTTCACCCACCTGTACAACGCCATGAGCCCGCTGCATCACCGCGAGCCCGGCATAGTCGGCGCCGCCCTGGCCCACGCCCAGTACGCGGAACTGATCCCCGACCTGCTGCACGTGCACCCCGGCGCCATGCGCGTGGCCCTGCGCTCGATCCCCTGCCTGTACTGCGTCACCGACTCCACCGCGGCGGCCGGCATGCCGGACGGCGAATACAAGCTCGGCAGCCACACCGTGACCAAATGCCTGGGCGGCGTGCGCCTGCCGGACGGCACCCTGGCCGGCAGCACCCTGACCATGGACCAGGCCTTGCGCAACCTGGTGAAGATCGGCCTGCCCCTGGCCGAGGCTTCGCAACGCTTGTCACAGTTTCCCGCCGATTATCTCGGCCTGGCCGAACGCGGGCGCTTGCAGGTCGGCAGCTGGGCCGACTGCGTGTGCCTGGACCGCTCACTCACACTGACCGCCGTGATGGTCGAAGGAGAAGACATTGACTTCAAAAATGCTTG
Source organism: Pseudomonas sp. FW305-25 (assembly GCF_017351415.1). Lineage (NCBI taxonomy): Bacteria > Pseudomonadati > Pseudomonadota > Gammaproteobacteria > Pseudomonadales > Pseudomonadaceae > Pseudomonas > Pseudomonas sp. FW305-25. Next base: position 162,291 of record NZ_JACNDE010000010.1, read on the forward strand.
AAGAGGCGCTGTCCGCCGCCGCGGCCGTCGAAGGCCAGTTGCAGCACCTGGACCCGCAACTGATCGAAGTCGCCGGGCGCCTGAACCGCCAGCCGCCGCAAGTGGTGATGACCGTCGCCCGCGGCAGCTCTGACCATGCCGCCAGCTATTTCGCCTACCTGACCATGCAGCAGCTGGGTTTCCCGGTCGCGTCCCTGCCGATGTCGGTGGTGACCATGCAACAGGCGCCGCTGCGGGTCAGCGGCCAGGCGGCGTTCGCCTTTTCCCAGTCCGGGCAAAGCCCCGACCTGGTCAACAGCATGCGCCTGCTGCGCAAACGCGGGGCCTTGAGCGTGGCCATGGTCAACGCCCAGGACACCCCGCTGGAAGCCGCCAGCGAGTTCTGCCTGCCGCTGCACGCCGGCGCCGAACGCAGCGTGGCGGCAACCAAGAGCTTTATCGCCACTCTCAGCGCCAGCGCCCGCCTGATCGCCCACTGGAAACAGGACGCGCAGTTGCTGGAAGCCGGCCTCGCCCTGCCCCAGGGCCTGCGCGAAGCCGCGACCCAGGACTGGAGCCCGGCCGTCGAGGCCTTGCGCGATAGCCAACGATTGATGGTGATCGGCCGTGGCGCCGGTTTCGCCATCGCCCAGGAAGCGGCGCTGAAACTCAAGGAAACCTCGGCGATCCAGGCCGAAGCCTTCAGCAGCGCGGAGGTTCGCCACGGCCCGATGGCGCTGATCGGCGATAACTACCCGCTGCTGGTGTTCGCCCCACGGGGAGCGGAGCAGGCCGGCCTGATCAGCCTCGCCGCCGACATGCGCCAGCGTGGCGCCCGGGTGCTGCTGGCGGCGCCGGACGACATCGTCGAACGCGACCTGACCCTGGGCCGGGCCGAACACCCGGCCCTCGATCCGATCCTGGCGATCCAGAGTTTCTACGGCATGGCCGCAAGCCTTGCCGAGGCCCGGGGCATGGACCCGGACCAGCCACGGCACCTGAGCAAAGTGACCCGCACCCACTGAGCCTTTCCTTCAACGGATGAGTACTGCGCCATGCACAACAACAATAAAGACCTGACGCTCGGCGCTCCCTTGAGCGGCCCGGTGCTCACCCTCGCCAGGGTGCCCGACCTGGTGTTTTCCAGCGGCGCCATGGGCGACGGGATCGCCATCGACCCGCTGAACAACACCCTGCACGCCCCCTGCGCCGGCGTGGTGGTGCATGCCGCCCGCACCGGCCACGCGGTAACCCTGCGTGCCGACAATGGCGCAGAACTGCTGCTGCACCTGGGCCTGGACACCGTCCAGCTGCAAGGCGAGGGTTTCTCCATGCTGGTGCAGGAAGGCGCCCGGGTCAGCAGCGGCCAGGCCCTGCTGCGCTTCGATCTCGACCAGGTCGCGCGCAATAGCAAAAGCCTGATCAGCCTGATGATCCTGACCAACGGCGAACACTTCCAGACCCTGCCCATCACCCTGAAATCGGTGAAAGTCGGCGAACCGCTGCTGCACATCGTTCCACGCGCGGCCAATACGGCCCAGGCAGAAGCGGGTGACTCCTCGACCGACGAGGTGGAAGGCCAGACCCGGGTCAATCATCGCGGCGGCCTGCATGCCCGGCCGGCCGCGCTGATCCGCCAGACCGCCCAGGGTTTCAGCAGCAAGGCGCACCTGCATTTCAACGGCAAGTCGGCGTCCTGCGACAGCCTGGTCAGCCTGATGGGGCTGGGGGTCGGCGAGCAGGACGAGGTGCGGGTCAGTTGCCAGGGCAAGGACTGCAAGGCCGCCCTGCTGGCGCTGCTGGACGCCCTCGCCACCCCGCTGGCCGAAGACACCCATGCCGCGGCGCCAGCGGTGAAGGCCGTCGCGCCCCAGCGCCCCGCCGAAGCCGGGGTGATCCAGGGCGTCTGCGCCGCCCCCGGGCTGGTCTGCGGGCCACTGTTTCACCTGACCGCCATGACCCTGCCGGAAGACAGCGGCGGTCACCCGCCACAGGAGCAACTGCAGGCGCTGGACCTGGCCCTGGACAAGGTTCGCAGCGACATTCGCGGCACCTTGGAGCACGCCCGGCAACGCAAGGACAATCAGGAAGAAGCGATCTTCGCCGCCCATCTGGCCCTGCTCGAAGACCCGGCGCTGCTGGACGCCGCCCGCCAGAGCATCGGCCAGGGACGCGCCGCCACCCACGCCTGGAGCGACGCCATCGGCGAACAGTGCGAGGTCCTGCTGCAACTGGGCAATGCCCTGCTCGCCGAACGCGCCAACGACCTGCGCGACCTGCAACAGCGGGTCCTGCGCGTCCTGCTCGGCGAGGCCTGGCATTACCAGTTGCCGGCCGGCGCCATAGTCGCGGCCCACGAACTGACCCCGTCCGACCTGCTGCAACTGAGCGAGCAAGGCGCTGCCGGCCTGTGCATGGCGGCCGGCGGCGCCACCTCCCACGTGGCAATCCTGGCCCGCGGCAAGGGCCTGCCCTGCCTGGTGGCCCTGGGCTCGGAGCTTCTCGATGTGCCGCAAGGCCAGCAAGTGGTGCTGAATGCCGACCACGGGCGCCTGGAACTGACGCCGGACAGCGCTCGTATCGAACAGGTGCGGCAGAACCATCTGCTCCGCCAGCAACGCCGCGAGCAACAACAGCAACAGGCCCAACTGCCGGCCAGGACCCTCGACGGCCAGGCGATCGAGGTCGCCGCCAATGTCGCCTCCAGCCAGGAAGCCCAGGGCGCCCATGCCAACGGTGCCGATGGCGTCGGCCTGCTGCGTACCGAGTTTCTGTTTGTCGACCGGCATACCGCCCCCGACGAACAGGAGCAGCGCCTGGCTTATCAGGCCGTGCTCGACGCCATGGGCGACAAGTCGGTGATCATCCGCACCATAGACGTGGGCGGCGACAAGCAACTGGACTACCTGCCGCTGCCGGTGGAAGCCAACCCGGTGCTGGGCCTGCGCGGCATTCGCCTGGCCCAGGCCCGCCCGGAACTGCTCGACCAGCAACTGCGGGCCCTGCTGCAGGTCAGCCCGCTGCAACGCTGCCGCATCCTGCTGCCGATGGTCAGCGAGCTCGACGAACTGCTGCATATCCGCGAACGCATCGATTGCCTGTGCGCCGAGCTGGGGATCAGCCAGCGCCCGGAGCTGGGGGTGATGATCGAAGTCCCGGCCGCCGCCCTGCTCGCCGAGCAACTGGCCGAATACGCCGACTTCCTCTCCATCGGCACCAACGATCTGTCGCAATACACCCTGGCCATGGACCGTGACCATGCCGGCCTGGCCGCCCGGGTCGATGCGTTGCACCCGGCGTTGTTGCGGCTGATCGCCCAGACCTGCGCCGGCGCGGCCAGGCATGGGCGCTGGGTCGGCGTGTGCGGCGCACTGGCCTCCGACCCGCTGGCGACGCCGGTGCTGATCGGCCTGGGGGTCAGCGAGCTGTCGGTGAGCCCACCGCAAGTGGGCGAAATCAAGGAGCGGGTCCGCCAACTGGACGCTGCGCAATGCCGACGCCTCAGCCATGAGCTGCTGAACCTGAGCAGTGCCTCGGCGGTGCGTCATGCCTGCCACCAACACTGGCCCCTGAGCTGAATAACAAGAACACCGGGAGACACGCCATGTACCAATTATTCATCGAAGGCCTGCAGCGCCTGGGCCGCGCCCTGATGCTGCCGATCGCGATCCTGCCGATCGCCGGCCTGCTGCTGCGCCTGGGCGACACCGACCTGCTGAACATCGCGATCATCCACGATGCCGGCCAGACCATCTTCGCCAACCTGGCGCTGATCTTCGCCATCGGCATCGCCGTGGGCTTCGCCAAGGACAACAACGGCACCGCCGGCCTGGCCGGGGCCATCGGCTACCTGGTGATGGTCGCGACCCTCAAGGTGCTCGATGCCAGCATCAACATGGGCATGCTCGCCGGGATCATCAGCGGCCTGCTGGCCGGTGCCCTGTACAACCGCTTCAAGGACATCAAGCTGCCGGAATACCTGGCGTTCTTTGGCGGGCGGCGCTTCGTGCCGATCGTCACCGGTTTCAGCGCCGTCGGCCTGGGGGTGGTGTTCGGCCTGATCTGGCCGCCGATCCAGCACGGCATCAACAGCTTCGGCCAGTTGCTGATGGAAAGCGGCAGCCTCGGCGCCTTTGTTTTCGGCGTGTTCAACCGCCTGCTGATCATCACCGGCCTGCACCACATCCTGAACAACATGGCCTGGTTCATTTTCGGCAGCTTCACCGACCCGGCCACCGGTGCCGTGGTCACCGGCGACCTGACCCGCTACTTCGCCGGCGACCCCAAGGGCGGCCAGTTCATGACCGGCATGTTCCCGATGATGCTGTTCGGCCTGCCGGCGGCGTGCCTGGCCATGTACCGCAATGCACTGCCGGAGCGGCGCAAGGTGATGGGCGGGATTTTCCTGTCGATGGCCCTGACCTCGTTCCTCACTGGGGTCACCGAGCCGATCGAATTCGCCTTCATGTTTCTCGCCCCCATGCTGTACCTGGTGCATGCCCTGCTGACCGGCCTGTCCATGGCCCTGACCAACCTACTGAACATCCACCTGGGCTTCACCTTTTCCGGCGGCGCCATCGACATGGCCCTCGGCTGGGGCCGCTCCACCAACGGCTGGCTGGTATTCCCGGTGGGCCTGCTGTACGCGGTGATCTACTACTTGGTGTTCGACTTCTGCATCAAACGCTTCAACCTGAAAACCCCGGGCCGCGAAGACACCCCGGGCACCGAAAAAACCGCCATGACCAACAATCAGCGCGCCGGTGCCTATATCCAGGCCCTGGGCGGCGCGGATAACCTGATAACCGTCGGTGCCTGCACCACCCGCCTGCGCCTGGAACTGGCCGACCGCAGCAAGGCATCGGACAGCGACCTCAAGGCCCTTGGCGCCATGGCCGTGGTGCGTCCCGGCAAGGGCGGCAGCCTGCAGGTGGTGGTCGGCCCGCTGGCCGACAGCATCGCCGATGAAATCCGCCTGGCCATGCCCAGCGGCGGCAAGCCACTGGAACAGCCTGGCCCTGCCGCCGCCTTCGAAGCACCGCCAGCGGTGAGCATTGCGCCCCAGGAAGCCGTGAAATGGCTGGACGCCTTCGGTGGCAGCGACAATGTGCTGCAACTGGACTGCGTGGCCATGACCCGTCTGCGGGTGCAACTGGGCGACAACAAGGCGCTGTCGGAATGCCAGCTGAAGAACCTCGGCTGCCAGGGTTCCAGCCAGCTCGACGATGGCGTCTGGCACCTGCTGATCGGGGAAAAGGCTGCGAGCCTGAGCCAAGCCCTGGATAGCCTGATCAACCGCAGCGAGGTCAGCGTCAAGGTCTGACCCTCTCCTGCCGGAGAGCAGGCACAAAAAAGCCCGCTGACCGTTACCGGTTCAGCGGGCTTTTTCATGGGCGGGGCCTTAGAAGTCTTCCAGACGCCAGACTTCATAAGCCGGTGTCTCGTAGGGATGGCTCTGCTTGAGGGCCATCACCACGCTACGGATCAACTCGTCGGCCACCACCAGCTCGACTTTCCATTCCTGCACCTGCTCGACCAGGCCGGTCTGCCCGAGAAACGGCTGGCTGCCGTCCAACGGGCGAAACTGGCCCTGGCCCAGCACCTGCCACGCACACTGGTCGTAAGCGCCGATCCGTCCGCCACCGGCGGCGAATACGGCGTTCTTGACCACATCCACGTGGCTGGGCGGGACGAAAAAACTGAGCTTGTGCACGGGTCTTAGTTCACCCACACGCGAGCGTTACGGAACATGCGCATCCACGCCGCATCTTCGTTCCACTCTTCCGGACGCCAGGAGTTCTGCACGGCGCGGAATACCCGCTCAGGGTGCGGCATCATGATGGTGACGCGGCCGTCGCGGCTGGTCAGGCCAGTGATCCCGCGCGGCGAGCCGTTCGGGTTGGCCGGGTAGCTTTCGGTGACCTTGCCGTGGTTGTCGACGAAACGCAGGGCCACGCAACCGGACAGGTCGGCTTCAAGCAGCGCTTCTGCGCTTTCGAATTCCGCATGGCCTTCGCCGTGGGCGATGGCGATCGGCATCCGCGAACCGGCCATGCCCTGCAGGAAGATCGAGTTCGACTCCTGGACCTGGACCATCGCCACACGGGCCTCGAACTGCTCGGACCGGTTGCGCACGAAGTGCGGCCAGAACTCGCTGCCCGGGATCAGCTCGTGCAGGTTGGACATCATCTGGCAACCGTTGCACACGCCGAGGGTGAAGGTGTCGTTGCGCTCGAAGAAGCCCTGGAAGGCGTCGCGGGCACGGCTGTTGAACAGTGCCGACTTGGCCCAGCCCTCGCCGGCGCCGAGTACGTCGCCGTAGGAGAAGCCGCCGCAGGCGACCATGCCCTTGAAGTCGTTCAGGTCGACGCGACCGGCGAGGATGTCGCTCATGTGCACGTCGATCGCGTTGAAGCCGGCACGGTCGAACGCCGCGGCCATTTCCACCTGGCCGTTGACGCCCTGCTCGCGCAGCACGGCAACCTGGGGACGCACGCCTTTCTTGATGTAAGGCGCGGCGATGTCCTGGTTGACGTCGAAGCTCAGCTTGACGCTCAGGCCTGGGTTGTCCTCTTCCAGCAGGACGTCGAACTCCTGCTCGGCGCAGTCGGCGTTGTCCCGCAGGCGCTGGATCTGGTAGCTGGTTTCAGCCCACTGGCGCTGCAACAGGCGACGCTCGCCGGCGAAGATATTCTCGCCGTTGAAGGTGATGTTGATATGGCCGTTGTTGACCGGCTGGCCGATCACCGCCACGCAGTCGCCCAGGCCGGCGGCGCTGAACTGCGCCAGCACATCCGGGGTTGCGTCCTGGCGCACCTGGATCACCGCACCCAGTTCTTCGTTGAACAGGATGGCGGCGATCTCGGCCGAGCTCTCGGCCAGGGCGTCGAGGTTCAGGTTCAGGCCGCAGTGACCGGCGAAGGCCATTTCCACCACGCTGGTCAGCAGGCCACCGTCGGAACGGTCGTGGTAAGCCAGCAGGTGACCGTCGGCGTTGAGGCCCTGGATCACCGCGAAGAAAGCTTTCAGGTCTTCGGCGTCATCGACGTCCGGGGCCTGCTTGCCGAGCTTGCCGTGCACCTGGGCGAGGATCGAGGCGCCCATGCGGTTCTGGCCACGACCGAGGTCGATCAGGACCAGATCGGTGGTGCCCTTGTCCATGCGCAGTTGCGGGGTCAGGGTCTGGCGGATGTCCGCCACAGGCGCGAAACCGGTCACGATCAGCGACATCGGCGAGGTCACGGTTTTTTCTTCGCCGTTGTCGTTCCAGCGCGTAGCCATGGACATCGAGTCCTTGCCCACTGGAATGGTGATGCCCAGCTCAGGGCACAGCTCCATGCCGACCGCTTTCACGGTGTCGTACAGCCGTGCGTCTTCGCCCGGGTGGCCGGCGGCGGACATCCAGTTCGCCGACAGCTTGATGTCGGAGATCTTGTTGATGCGCGACGCGGCAATGTTGGTCAGGGTTTCGCCGATGGCCATGCGGCCCGACGCCGGGGCGTCCAGCAGCGCCAGCGGAGTACGCTCGCCCATGGCCATGGCTTCACCGGTGTAGACGTCGAAACTGGTGGCGGTGACGGCCACGTCGGCCACCGGAACCTGCCATGGGCCGACCATTTGGTCACGGGCCACCAGGCCGGTGATGGTGCGGTCGCCGATGGTGATCAGGAAGCTTTTGCTCGCGACGGCCGGGTGATGCAGGACGCGCTCGATGCTTTCGCCGATGTCGAGGTTCGACGGGTCGAAATCGTCGCCCAGCTCGGCTTCGCGAACCACCGAACGGTGCATGCGCGGCGCCTTGCCCAGCAGCACTTCCAGTGGCATGTCCACCGGGCTGTTGCCGAAGTGGCTGTCCGTGACAGTCAGATGCGGTTCGGCGGTGGCTTCACCGACGACGGCAAACGGGCAACGCTCACGTTCGCAGATGGCCTGGAAGCGCTCGAAGTCGGCCGGGCCGACGGCCAGAACGTAGCGTTCCTGGGATTCGTTGCTCCAGATTTCGTGCGGGGCCATGCCCGGCTCGTCGTTTGGAATGTTGCGCAGTTCGAAACGGCCACCGCGGTCGCCGTCGTTGACCAGTTCCGGGAAGGCGTTGGACAGACCGCCCGCGCCAACGTCGTGGATGAAGCTGATCGGGTTCTTGTCGCCCAGTTGCCAGCAACGGTCGATGACTTCCTGGCAACGACGCTCCATTTCCGGGTTTTCACGCTGAACGGAAGCGAAGTCCAGATCCGCCGAGCTGGTGCCGGTGGCCATGGAGGAAGCGGCGCCGCCACCCAGGCCGATGAGCATCGCCGGGCCACCGAGGACGATCAGCTTGGAGCCGACGACGATCTCGCCTTTCTTGACGTGCTCTTCGCGAATGTTGCCCATGCCGCCGGCCAGCATGATCGGCTTGTGGTAACCACGAACCTCGTCACCGTGCGGGGTGGCGATCGACTGTTCGAAGGTACGGAAGTAGCCGGTCAGGGCCGGACGACCGAATTCGTTGTTGAACGCGGCGCCGCCCAGCGGGCCTTCGATCATGATGTCCAGCGCGGTGACAATGCGCTCAGGCTTGCCGTACGGCACTTCCCACGGCTGTTCGAAGCCCGGGATCTGCAGGTTGGATACGGTGAAACCGGTCAGGCCGGCCTTTGGCTTGGCGCCACGCCCGGTTGCACCTTCATCGCGGATCTCGCCACCGGAACCGGTGGATGCGCCCGGGAACGGGGCGATGGCGGTCGGGTGGTTGTGAGTCTCGACCTTCATCAGGATGTGCACCGGCTCCTGCACCGCGCCGTACTGGCGGGTTTCAGGGTTCGGGAAGAAACGGCCGGCGACATTGCCGACGATCACCGAGGCGTTGTCTTTGTAAGCCGACAGCACACCTTCGTTGTGCATCTGATAGGTGTTCTTGATCATGCCGAACAGGCTTTTTTCCTGGCTCTGGCCGTCGATGTCCCAACTGGCGTTGAAGATCTTGTGACGGCAGTGCTCGGAGTTGGCCTGGGCGAACATCATCAGTTCGATGTCATGCGGGTTGCGCTTGAGGCCCTGGAAGGCGTTGACCAGGTAATCGATTTCGTCTTCGGCCAGGGCCAGGCCCAGTTCGGTGTTGGCCTGTTCCAGCGCGGCGCGGCCACCACCGAGGATATCGATGGCGGTCAGCGGCTTCGGCGTGGCATGGCTGAACAGGCCGGCAGCCTGCTCCAGGTTGCCCAGCACAATCTGGGTCATGCGGTCGTGCAGAGTGTCGGCGATCAACTGCGCTTGCGCGTCGCTGAATTCACCGGCCACATAGAAGGCAATGCCGCGCTCCAGGCGCTGGATCTTGCTCAGGCCACAGTTGCGGGCGATATCGCTGGCCTTGCTCGACCATGGCGAGATGGTGCCGAAACGCGGCAGCACCAGGAACAGACGACCGGTAGGTTCTTGCACCGGTACGCTTGGGCCGTACTTCAGAAGGCGCGCAAGCACCTGCTGTTCGTCGCCGGTCAGGACGCCGGTAACTTCGGCGAAGTGAGCGAATTCAGCATACAGGCCACTGACAGCTGGAACCTTCTGGCTCAGTTGCTCAAGGAGTTTGCTGTGGCGAAAGGCAGAAAGGGCAGGAGCGCCGCGCAGGATCAACATCTTCGGGACAGCCTCGGGAAGGGGGTGTGCTTTGAGGCCGTGCATTCTAGCGTAAACCGCCCGCGACGGCACCCGAAACGGCACGCCCGAGCGCGGCCAGACGTCGGCCCGCGCGCAGCACCCTGTGACAAAGGCTCGTCAGGACCATTCAGCAGGGTTATTTCACCCCTCTCCACAGGCCCCGAAGGCCCATTCCCGAGGGCTCTGGCCGGGGGCTGGAACCTCTAGCAGACAAGCCCTTCGCTGTCGAGATATGGCGGTTGTTGTCCTTTGCGTATACTGCGCAGATGTTTTCCCCTATGGCTTTACGTCCGCGCTGTGCCCGATGGCTCATCGCAACCGGACTCTTCCTGATGCTCAGTGCCTGCGTTGAGAAACCCAGCACGCTCGAGCGAGTAAAGGAGGATGGCGTGCTGCGGGTGGTCACCCGTAACAGCCCGGCCACCTACTTTCAGGATCGCAACGGTGAAACCGGCTTCGAATACGAGCTGGTGAAACGTTTCGCCGACGACCTGGGGGTGACGCTGAAGATCGAAACCGCGGACAACCTCGACGACCTCTTCGACCAGCTGGGTAAACCTAACGGCCCGGTGCTGGCTGCTGCCGGTCTGGTCAGCAGCGAGAAACGCAAGCAGCAAGTCCGGTTTTCACACACCTATCTGGAAGTCACCCCGCAGATCATCTACCGCAACGGCCAGTCCCGCCCCACTGACGCGGGCGATCTGGTCGGCAAGAAGATCATGGTGCTCAAGGGCAGCACCCACGCCGAACAACTGGCCGCACTCAAGCTGAAATATCCCGGCATTCAATACGAAGAGTCCGACGAGGTCGAAGTGGTCGACCTGCTGCGTATGGTCGACGAGGGGCAGATCGACCTGACCCTGGTGGATTCCAACGAAGTGGCGATGAACCAGGTGTATTTCGCCAATATCCGCGTGGCCTTCGACCTTGGCGATGCCAGCAACCAGAGCTGGGCCGTGGCCACCGGCGAAGACAACAGCCTGCTCAACGAAATCAACGCCTTCCTCGACAAGGTGCAGAAGAACGGCACCCTGCAGCGCCTGAAGGACCGTTATTACGGGCATGTGGACGTCCTGGGTTATGTCGGCGCCTACACCTTTGCCCAGCACCTGCAACAGCGCCTGCCCAAATACGAGAAGCACTTCAAGGCCTCGGCCAAGGAAGAAAAGGTCGACTGGCGCCTGCTGGCGGCCATCGGTTACCAGGAATCCTTGTGGCAACCGAGCGTCACCTCCAAGACCGGCGTGCGCGGCCTGATGATGCTGACCCAGAACACCGCCCAGGCCATGGGCGTGTCCAACCGCCTGGACGCCAAGCAAAGCATCCAGGGCGGCGCCAAGTACCTGGCGTACATGAAGGATCAGCTGGACGACAAGATCGAAGAGCCGGACCGCACCTGGTTCGCCCTCGCCGCCTATAACGTCGGCAGCGGCCACCTGGACGACGCCCGCAAGCTGGCGCAAAAGGAAGGGCTGAACCCGAACAAGTGGCTGGACGTGAAGAAGATGCTGCCGCGTCTCTCGCAGAAGCAGTGGTACAGCAAGACCCGCTATGGCTACGCCCGGGGCGGCGAGCCGGTGCATTTCGTCGCCAACATCCGTCGCTACTACGACATCCTGACCTGGGTTACGCAGCCGCAGCTGGAAGGCGACCAGGTGGCCGAGGGCAACCTGCACGTGCCGGGCGTGGACAAGACCAAGCCGACCCAGGAAACCCCGCCGCTTTAAACCCTCTGCGTAGAAAGCCGCTGCCGACGATTGCGACAAGTCCGCAGGACCTGAACAACCATAAAATCGCCACGACCGTTCCGGTCGATCGCAGCCTGCGGCAGCGGCTACAGAGTCTCCGTCAGGCCTTGGCCGCCGCCAGGATCAGCGCCTTCATCTCCGCCACTGCGCCTTTGAAGCCGACGAACAGCGCATGGGCCACCAGCGCATGGCCGATGTTCAACTCGTTGATGCCCTTGATCGCCGCGACCGCCTCGACGTTGTGGTAATGCAGGCCGTGGCCGGCATTGACGATCAGGCCCTGGCCCAGGCCGAAAGCCACGCCGTCGGCCACGCGCCGCAGTTCCTCGGCCACCTCGCTCGGCGTTTCGGCATCGGCATAACGCCCGGTGTGCAGCTCGATGGCTGGCGCGCCCACGCGGCGAGAGGCGGCGATCTGCCGCTCATCGGCGTCGATGAACAGCGACACTTCGGCGCCGATCTTCGACAGCCGCTCTACGGCCGCCTTGATCCGCGCTTCCTGCCCGGCGACATCCAGACCGCCTTCGGTGGTCAGCTCCTGGCGGGTTTCCGGAACCAGGCAGATGTGCGCCGGACGGATGCGCTCGGCGAACGCCATCATTTCCTCGGTGACGCCCATCTCGAAGTTCATGCGGGTTTGCAGCACGTCCTTGAGCAGCAGCACGTCGCGCTCCTGGATATGCCGGCGGTCCTCGCGCAGGTGCACGGTGATGCCGTCGGCCCCCGCCTCTTCCGCGTCCAGCGCCGCCTTGACCGGGTCAGGGTAACGGGTTCCCCGGGCCTGACGCAGGGTGGCTACGTGGTCGATGTTCACGCCAAGAAGAATGCGATTGCTGGTGGTCACGGAAGCGCTCCTGAGGAGTTAGAGATTCGGTGCACAGCATATAGTGTCCGCTCGCGAAAATAACTGCCGGCTTTCGGTCGCACGAGCAAGCCAGGCAGGATTCGAGCGTATTGGCGTAATGGGACGACTAGGGCTTGCGAAACAATTCGCGACTGACCAAGGGCCGACCGCCCAGGTGCACCGCCAGTGCCTGGCGCATCAGGCGCTTGGCCGCCGCCAGCGCGCCGGGGGCGCTCCAGTCGGCTTGCGCCATGGCCAGCAGCTCGGTGCCGTTGAACAGGCCTGGTTGCAACAGGTGAACCTGCTCCAGGCCGGCATCCACCTGCAGGCGGTACATGCCCTGCGCCTCAATCGGCGCGCCGTGGATATCCATGTCCAGGGCGAAGCCATAGCCCAGGTCGTCCAGCAGGCGCCACTCGAACGCGCGCAGCAAGGGCTCAAGGGCGCGGCCTTCGGCCAAAGCCAGCAAGGTTGCCGCATAGTGCTCGAAGATCGCCGGATGCGGGTCTTCGGCGGGCAGCAGGCGGATCAGCAGCTCATTGAGGTAGAGGCCGCTGAACAGCGCCTCGCCGTTGAGCCAGGTGGAGGTTCCCGCGCTTTCCATGCGCCCGACGTTTTTCAGCTCGCCGCGCCCACGAAATTCGACTTCCAGCGGCACGAACGGCCGCGCCAGGGTCCCGGCCTTGCCCCGCGCGCCGCGCAACACCGCGCGCAGCCGCCCCTGGGGCGTGAGGAAGTCCACCAATGCACTGCTCTCGCGATAGGCGCGACTGTGCAGGACATAAGCGGGCTGGCCGATGGGAGCGTTACTGGACATAGGTGTCGGGGGATCTCAAGGCTTGAGAAAGTGACAGGTCCACGGGAAGGTTCGTTGAACCTTTATCGCCAGCGGCTCGCCCCCTGTACGTTACAGGAACGAGGCGCCGGCGACGGGGCAGGATTACAGGTCGCCGTAGCCCAGCGAACGCAGGGCGCGCTCGTCGTCGGACCAACCGCCTTTGACCTTGACCCACAGGTTGAGCATGACCTTGGAGTCGAACAGCAGCTCCATGTCCTTGCGCGCTTCCATGCCGATGCGCTTGATGCGCTCACCCTTGTCGCCAATGATGATTTTCTTCTGGCCATCGCGTTCGACGAGAATCAAGGCATGAATGTGCAGGGTCTTGCCCTGCTGCTTGAACTCTTCGATTTCCACGGTGATCTGGTACGGCAGCTCGGCACCCAGCTGGCGCATGATCTTTTCGCGCACCAGTTCGGCGGCGAGGAAACGGCTGCTGCGGTCGGTGATCTGGTCTTCCGGGAAGAAGTGATCGTTTTCCGGCAGGTGCTTGGCGATCAGGCCTTCCAGGGCTTCCAGGTTGTGGCCTTGCTGGGCCGATACCGGGACGATCTCGGCATTCGGCAACTGCTCCTGCAACCAGGTCAGGTGCGGCATCAGCTCGGCCTTGTCCTCGATGCGGTCGGTCTTGTTGATCGCCAGGATCACCGGGCCCTGCACGTACTGCACACGCTCCAGCACCAGCTGGTCTTCGTCGGTCCACTTGGTGCGGTCAACGACGAAAATCACCACGTCGACGTCTTTCAAGGCCGCCGAGGCGGTCTTGTTCATGTAGCGGTTCAGCGCCTTCTCGTTGCTCTTGTGCATGCCCGGGGTGTCGACGTAGATCGCCTGGATGGCGCCTTCGGTCTTGATGCCGAGCATGTTGTGCCGAGTGGTCTGCGGCTTGCGCGAGGTGATGGCCAGCTTCTGCCCCAGGATATGGTTCAGCAGCGTGGACTTGCCCACGTTCGGACGGCCGACGATGGCGACATAGCCACAGCGTGTTGCGGTTGTATCAGTCATGGCCATTCTCCACGCCCAGGGCAATCAGTGCTGCGGCGGCCGCTACCTGTTCGGCAATGCGACGGCTCACACCCTGACCTCGGCTTTTTTCGTTCAGTAGGGTGATTTCACATTCGACGAAGAACGTCCGGCAATGGGGCTCACCCTGGATATCCACCACTTCGTAGCGGGGCAGTTCACAGGCACGCGATTGCAGGAATTCCTGCAGGCGGGTCTTGGGGTCCTTGTTGGTGTCGACCAGCGTCAGGCTGTCGAACTCGGACGTCAGCCAGGACAGCACGCGCTCGCGCGCGACCTCCATGCCGGCATCCAGGTAGATCGCACCAATCAGCGCTTCCAGGGCATCGGCGAGGATCGACTCACGACGGAAGCCGCCGCTTTTCAACTCACCGGAGCCCAGGCGCAGGTATTCGCCCAGATCGAAACCACGGGCCAGTACGGCCAGGGTTTCACCCTTCACCAGGCGCGCGCGCAGACGCGACAGCTGGCCTTCGCGAGCCTGGGGAAAACGCTCGAACAGCGCTTCGCCGGCGACGAAGTTGAGAATGGCATCACCGAGGAACTCCAGGCGCTCGTTGTTGCGCCCGGCAAAACTGCGGTGAGTGAGGGCCAGGACCATCAGTTCCTGGTCCTTGAAGGTGTAACCGAGCTGACGCTCGAGACGGCTCAAAGAAACGCTCACGGTTTACCCACGCTGAGTTCGTGGTTGAATTTCACCACCTTGGAGACAAGGCACGAGGTGCCTGTGGCAATTAACGCTGTGTTCAAATCCACATCCTGAATATCGTTGACTGCTGCTTCTGGTGACGCCTGGGAGGCTGCCGAACCTGGCGGGCCGGTGTTCTACAAGATCCAGAAAAGCATTCGGCGCTGTGTTCAACAGCGCCGTGTTTGATTACTTGATCAGGCCAACCCGCGAGAAATTCGGCAGGTGGCTGAGTTTCGGTTCGGGCCAGCTCATCCAGACTGCGAAGGCCTTGCCGACGATATTCTTGTCGGGAACCATGCCCAGCAGGTCCTTGGGAATGCTTGGGTCATCCCAGTAGCGGCTGTCGTTCGAGTTGTCGCGGTTGTCGCCCATCATGAAGTAGTGCCCGGCAGGCACGGTCCATTGACGATCCGGGGTGGCCCGGTAGCGGCTCATTTCCTTGCGGATCAGGTGCTCGGCGGCGCCGAGTTTTTCCTTGTAGAGCTCCGCGCTGCCCAGGGTGCCCGGCTCGGAGCCGACCAACTGCTCGGCGACCGACTGGCCGTTGACCAGCAGGCGCTTGTCGCTGGTGTAGCGCACTTCGTCGCCCGGCAGGCCGACCACACGCTTGATGTAGTTGACGTTCGGATCGCTCGGGTAGCGGAACACCATCACATCGCCGCGCTGCGGATCACCGACCTCGATGATTTTCTTGTCGATCACCGGCAGGCGGATCCCGTAAGAAAACTTGTTCACCAGGATGAAGTCGCCCACATCCAGGGTCGGTTTCATCGACCCCGAAGGAATCTGAAACGGTTCCACAAGGAACGAACGCAGCACCAGCACGATGAACAGCACCGGAAAGAACGATTTGCCGTACTCGACCAGCATCGGCTCCTTGTTCAGTTTCTCGATGACCAGTCCATCCGGCTGGCTGACGCTGCCCTGATAGTTGGTAATGGCGGCACGCCGACGCGGCGCCAGAAAGACCAGATCGAGCAACGCCAACAGACCGCAGACGGCGACGGCGATGACCAGCAACAGCGGGAAATTTAGCGACATAGGACCTAACTATCCAACCTGAGCACAGCAAGGAAGGCTTCTTGTGGAATCTCCACGTTACCCACTTGCTTCATGCGTTTCTTACCGGCCTTCTGCTTTTCCAACAGCTTGCGCTTACGGCTAACGTCACCACCGTAGCATTTGGCCAGTACGTTCTTTCTGAGCGCCTTGACGGTTGTCCGCGCCACAATCTGCCCACCAATGGCGGCCTGGATTGCCACGTCGAACATCTGCCGAGGAATCAGTTCCTTCATCTTTTCGGTCAACGCACGCCCTTTGTAGTGCGCGTTGTCACGGTGCACGATCAATGCCAGGGCGTCGACCTTCTCACCGTTGATCAGCACATCCAGCTTGACCAGATTAGCCGATTGGTAGCGATCGAAATGATAATCCAGCGAAGCATAGCCACGACTGGTGGATTTGAGGCGGTCGAAGAAGTCCAGGACCACTTCGTTCATCGGCAGGTCGTAGGTCACCTGGACCTGGCTGCCGAGGAACAGCATGTCGTGCTGTATGCCGCGCTTCTCGATACACAGGGTAATGACGTTACCCAGGTGCTCCTGCGGCACCAGGATATTGGCCCGCACAATCGGCTCGCGCATGTCTTCGATGGACGACAGATCCGGCAACTTCGATGGGTTATCGACGTAGATCGTCTCACCATTCTTCAGTTGCAGCTCGAAAATCACCGTCGGCGCCGTGGTGATCAGGTCCAGGTCGTATTCGCGCTCCAGGCGCTCCTGGATGATTTCCATGTGCAGCATGCCGAGGAAGCCACAACGGAAGCCGAAGCCCAGTGCGTCGGAGCTTTCCGGGGTGTATTGCAGCGACGAGTCGTTCAGCGTGAGCTTTTGCAGGGCTTCGCGGAAGTCTTCGAAGTCATCGGAGCTGACCGGGAACAGGCCGGCGTAGACCTGCGGCTGAATGCGCTTGAAGCCGGGCAGCACTTCGACGTCGGGGGTCGAGCTCAGGGTCAGGGTGTCACCTACCGGCGCACCGTGAATGTCCTTGATACCGGCGATGATGAAGCCTACTTCACCGGCCTTCAGGTCGGTGGTGGCGGTGTGTTTCGGGTTGAATACACCGACGCTGTCCACCAGGTGGATCTTGCCGGTGGATTTCACCAGGATCTTGTCGCCCTTCTTCACGCGGCCATGGCGCACGCGAACCAGGGACACGACGCCCAGGTAGTTGTCGAACCAGGAGTCGATGATCAACGCTTGCAGCGGATCTTCGATGTTGCCGGTCGGCGCGGGAATGGTGGTGACCAGGCGCTCCAGCACCTCGTCGACACCCAGGCCGGTCTTGGCACTGCAGGTCACGGCGTCGGTGGCATCGATACCGATGATCTTCTCGATCTCTTCCTTGACCCGGTCCGGATCGGCCTGTGGCAGGTCGATCTTGTTCAGCACCGGCATGACCTCCAGGCCCTGCTCGATGGCGGTGTAGCAGTTGGCGACCGACTGCGCTTCCACGCCCTGGCCGGCGTCGACCACCAGCAAGGCGCCTTCACAGGCGGCCAGCGACCGGCTGACTTCATAGGTGAAGTCCACGTGGCCAGGGGTGTCGATGAAGTTCAGCTGGTAGGTGATGCCGTCGCGGGCTTTGTAATAGAGGGTAACGCTGTGGGCCTTGATGGTGATCCCGCGTTCCCGCTCAAGGTCCATGGAGTCCAGGACCTGGGCTTCCATTTCACGCTCGGCCAGGCCGCCGCACATCTGGATGAAGCGATCGGCCAGAGTCGACTTGCCATGGTCAATGTGGGCGATGATGGAGAAATTGCGGATATGACTCAAATCACTCACGGATCAACACTCAAAAAGGCTGCAGGCATAGCCCGCCGAAAAATAGCCGGGAATTGTACCTGATAGACGACGCAAGCGTCACGTTCGCCTGTCAGGGGCGCGCAAACGCAAAACGCCCCGGTCTTTCGACAGGGGCGTTTCTCTTGCGCGTGGCGTCATTGGCGCCGGTCAGCCGGCCCGGCGCAACAGCCAGACCCCGGCCAGGGCACAGATCCCGGCGGGAACCAGCACCGCGAACAGCGGCGAGAAACCGAATACCAGGCTCGACGGCCCCAGCAGGTCCTGGGCGATGCGGAAGGTGAACCCCACCAGCACGCCGGTGAACACCCGCTGGCCGAGCGTCACGGAACGCAGCGGACCGAAAATGAACGAGATCGCCATCAATACCAGGGCCGCGGTGACCAGCGGTTGCAACACCTTGACCCAGAACGCCAGCCAGTAGCGACCGTTGTTCAGGCCCTGGTCGGCCAGGTAATGGATATACCCCCACAGACCGCTGATCGACAGCGACTCCGGCGCCATCACCACAGTACTCAGCAATTGCGGGCTCAAGGCCACGTCCCAACGTTCCTGCGGGACGTTGATGACTTCGGTGCTGCCCTCGCGGAAATAGGTGGTGGTGACGTCGCTCAGCTGCCAGTAGTTCTCTTCGAAGCGGGCCTGGCGAGCGAAGCTCGAGGACAGCATGTGCCGCTGATCATCGAAGTGATAACGGGTCACGCCATACAGCAGGCCGTTGGGCTGCACAGCGTTGATGTGGATGAACTCCTCACCCTGGCGGTGCCACAGGCCATGCTTGGAACTTTGCGCATCGCCCGAACCCTGGGCCAGCGCGCGACTGGCCTGCGCCTGGCTTTCCGTGGCAGGAGCGACGTACTCGCCGATCAGCACACCCGCCACCATCAGGAACAGCATCGGCTTCATCACCGCCCAGACGATCCGCCCGATGGACACGCCAGCGGCCCGCATGATGGTCAGTTCGCTATTGCTGGCCAGGCTGCCCAGGCCGATCAGGCAGCCGATCAGGGCCGCCATCGGCAGCATTTCATAAAGCCGGCGAGGCGCCGTCAACGCGACAAAACTCAGCACATCCATCACGGTGTAGCTATCGCTGACGCTGCCCATCTCGTCGATGAAGGCAAACAGCGACGCCAGGCCGAGAATGATCCCCAGTACCGCCAGGATGGCCAGCAGGACACTGTTACCGATGTAGCGATCGAGCTTAACCACGAGCCACCTCCTTCATGCTGCGGCGGCTCGCCAGTTTCAGACGCAAGGGTTCCCAGTACAGCAACCCGAGGCCAATCAATAGAAACAGTCCGTGTACCCACCACAGGCCCAGCGCCTGCGGCAGCTTGCCTTTTTCCAGCGAGCCACGGGCCGCGATCAGGATGGTCAGGTAAGCCATATAAAGAAGAATCGCCGGCAACAGCTTGAGGAAACGGCCCTGGCGCGGGTTGACCCGGGACAGCGGCACCGCCATCAGGGTCACGACAAACACCAGAAGCGGCAGGGAAATACGCCATTGCAGCTCGGCATGGGCGCGCAGGTCCGGGTTGCCGATCAGATCGCGGGTCGGCATGGCGTCACGGTCGGTAACTTCTTCACTGACATCCGGCTTGGCCAGCAACACGCCGTAGGTGTCGTACTTGATGATCCGGTAATCGGCCTGGCCCGGATTACCGTCGTAGCGATAACCGTTTTCCAGAATCAGGTAGCGGTTGCCGTCCGGACGGACGTCCTGGTGCCCCTTCTCCGCCACCAGCACCGAGATGCCCTGGTCCTTCTTGTCCTGGCTCAGGCGTTTTTCCGAAATGAACACGCCACCGAGGTTGGTCCGGTCATCGGACAACTGCTCGGTGTAGGTCACCCGCGTGCCGTCGTTGAGGGCCTGGAAACGGCCTGGCACCAGGGTATCGAACTCGGTCAGCGCATCCTGCTTGTTGAGGATCAGCTGGAACTGGTTGGCGCCCTGAGGCGCCAGGCTCAGGCTCAGCCAGGCCACGATCAAGGCAACCAGGGTCGCCGGAATCATGGTCATGCCCAGCAGGCGCTGCTGGCTCATGCCGGTGGCCGAAAGCACAGTCATTTCGCTTTCGAGGTACAGCCGGCCATAGGCCAGCAGAATGCCGAGGAACAGCCCCAGGGGCAGGATCAATTGCAGGAAGCCCGGCATGCGGACCCCCATGATCAGGAACAGCGAGCCCGGGTCCAGTGCGCCCGAGGCCGCTTGCGCGAGGTATTTGACGAAACGTCCGCTCATGATGATGACCAGCAGTACAGCGCTCACGGCGCTCAGGGTCAGCAACACTTCGCGGGATAGATAACGGAAGACGATCAAACCAGACACTCCAGGGTTGTCAGGCTAAGGCGGCCAAACAAGCAAACACGGCCCGTGAAGCCGAGCCGCCGAAAAAGATGGCGCATTATCCTGTGATTGCATGCGCCTGTCACTGCGCATGCTCACGCAGGCCTCTAAAGCGGCGAAGTTCACTCATGGGAGGGTTGTCAGCCTCGACCGCCGGGGTTCAAACTGGCGGCCCTGTCGTTGGCCGCTGCCGACGCCTCTTCCTTATAAAAGCTGCATACATGACAAGCCCGGCGCACGGCATTGGCCCTGCGCTCTTTGACCATTAATTCAGGGACCCGGACATGGAACTGGTTGTAAAAAGCGTTAGCCCGGAAACGTTGAAGACCGCCACCCTGGTGGTCGCCGTCGGCGAAGGCCGCAAGCTCGGCAGCGTTGCCAAACAACTCGACGAGCTCAGTGGCGGCGCCATCGGCGCGGTACTCAAGCGCGGCGACCTGGACGGCAAGGTCGGCCAGAGCCTGCTGCTGCACGCCCTGCCGAACCTGAAGGCCGAACGCGTCCTGCTGGTCGGCACCGGCAAGGACGCCGAACTGGGCGACCGCCCGTTCCGCAAGATCGTCAGTGGCATCCTCAATACCCTCAAGGGCCTGGGTGGCAGCGATGCCGCACTGGCGCTGGACGAAGTGGTGGTCAAGGGCCGCGACAGCTACGGCAAGACCCGCCTGCTGGCGGAAACCCTGGTGGACGGCGAATACAGCTTCGACCAGTTCAAGAGCCAGAAAGCCGAACCGCGCGCCCTGAAGAAAATCACCCTGCTGACCATCAAGGCCGCTCAGGCCGAAGTCGAGCGCGCCGTGGCCCACGCCAAGGCCATCGCCAACGGCATGGCATTCACCCGCAACCTGGGCAACCTGCCGCCGAACATCTGCCACCCGACCTTCCTCGGCGAACAGGCCAAGGCCCTGGGCAAGGAATTCAAAGCCCTGAAAGTCGAAGTCCTCGACGAGAAGAAGATCAAGGAACTGGGCATGGGTTCGTTCTATGCCGTGGGCCAGGGCAGCGCCCAGCCGCCGCGCCTGATCGTCATGCAATACAACGGCGGCAAGAAGTCCGAGAAGCCGTACACCCTGGTCGGCAAGGGCATCACCTTCGACACCGGCGGCATCAGCCTCAAGCCTGGCGCCGGCATGGATGAAATGAAGTACGACATGGGTGGCGCCGCCAGCGTGTTCGGCACCCTGCGCGCCGTGCTGGAACTCAAGCTGCCGATCAACCTGGTGTGCATCCTGGCCTGCGCCGAGAACATGCCGAGCGGCACCGCTTCGCGTCCGGGCGACATCGTCACCACCATGAGCGGCCAGACCGTGGAAATCCTCAACACCGACGCCGAAGGCCGCCTGGTGCTGTGCGATGCCCTGACCTACGCCGAGCGCTTCAAGCCACAGGCGGTGATCGATATCGCCACCCTGACCGGCGCCTGCGTGGTCGCCCTCGGTTCCCACACCTCGGGCCTCCTGGGCAACAACGACGAACTGATCGGCCAGTTGCTGAGCGCTGGCGTTCAGGCTGACGACCGTGCCTGGCAACTGCCGCTGTTCGACGAGTACCAGGAACAGCTGGACAGCCCGTTCGCCGACATCGCCAACATCGGCGGACCGAAAGCCGGGACCATTACCGCTGCCTGCTTCCTGTCGCGCTTCACCAAGCAGTACAACTGGGCGCACCTGGATATCGCCGGTACCGCCTGGACCAGCGGCGGCAAGGACAAGGGCGCCACTGGCCGTCCGGTTCCTCTGCTGACCCAGTACCTGCTGGACCGCGCCAAAGCCTGAAACCTATGACCTCGGGGTGCGCCCACACGCGGCGCACTCCCGGGTTCAGGAACCGCAATGACCAAAGTCGACTTCTATATCCTTCCCAGCGCGGATCCTTCGGCGCGTTTGGATTTCGCCTGCAAGCTCACCGACAAGGCCTGGCGCATGGGGCACCGCATCTACCTGCATTGCAGCGACGCGGCCCAGCGCGATGAGCTCGATGCCCGGTTGTGGCGCTTCAAGGGCGAAACCTTCGTGCCCCACGGCCCCGCCGAAAGCGAACCGGATGGCCTGATCATTCTCGGCCTGGGCGATGACCCCGGCGAGCACCATGACCTGCTGGTCAACCTGGACCTGAAAGTCCCGGCATTTGCCCAGCGTTTCGCCCGCATTGCCGAAGTGGTGGTGGAAGACCCGACTATCCGCCAGGCCGCTCGCGAGAGTTTCCGTTTCTACCGCGAACAGGGCTATCCTCTGCAAGATCACCGTTTACAGCGACTCTGAGCCATCGATGGACACTCCCAAACCGCTGCAAAAGTCCGCGCACCTGTTGGATGACCTCGAGTCCATCCGCCAACTGCTCGGCGATGACGACCTGCAACCTCCGCTGCTGACCGAGACCGTCGACGGCGAAGTGCAGATTCCGCTGCTGTTCGACATGGTCGGCGGCAAGCCTGCCGTCGAAACCCACGAACAGGCGCCGGCAGAACCACAACCGGCTTCCGCTCCGGTGGTCGAACTGCAACCTGCCCCCGTAGTTGCCGCGCCAGCCCATACACCGGCACCGACACCGAAACCCGCGCCAGCACCCAAGAGCCAGGACGCCCTGCTGCACCTGGACAGCGAACTGCGCGCCGCCGCGCAACTGATCATGCAAGACGTGATCGACGACTTCGCCCCGCACATCGAAACCGAGATCAAGCGCCGCCTCGATGCGCGGCTGGAACGGCTGCTCGCCGCAGCTTCAAGCGGCAAGCTATAAGCGGCAAGTAAAAGCCAGGAAGGACGCCCACCTCTTGCAGCTTGCGGCTTGTAGCTTGCAACTGCCCCCCTCCGCTATACTTCCCGGCTTTTCCTGAATAAATGCCAATAGGGTCCCGCCGCGCATGGATAAGACCTACCAGCCGCACGCCATTGAAACTTCCTGGTACCAGACCTGGGAGTCAGAGAATTACTTCGCCCCGCAAGGCGCGGGCGACTCGTACACCATCATGATTCCGCCACCGAACGTCACTGGCAGCCTGCACATGGGCCATGGCTTCAACAACGCGATCATGGATGCCTTGATCCGCTTCCGCCGCATGCAGGGCCGCAACACCCTGTGGCAGCCGGGTACCGACCACGCCGGTATCGCCACCCAGATGCTGGTGGAGCGTCAGATCGAAGCCCAGGGCCAGAATCGCCACGATCTGGGCCGGGAAAAATTCCTCGAGAAAGTCTGGGAGTGGAAGGATCAGTCCGGCGGCAACATCAGCCGTCAGATCCGCCGCCTGGGCTCGTCCGTCGACTGGAGCCGCGAGCGCTTCACCATGGACGACGGTCTTTCCGAAGCCGTTAAAGAAGCCTTCGTGCGCCTGCACGAAGATGGCCTGATCTACCGCGGCAAGCGTCTGGTCAACTGGGACACCAAGCTGCACACCGCGATCTCCGACCTCGAAGTGGAAAACCACGACGAGAAAGGCTCGCTGTGGAACCTGCGCTACCCGCTGGCCGACGGAGCCAAGACCGCTGAAGGCCTGGACTACCTGATCGTTGCCACCACCCGTCCGGAAACCATGCTCGGCGACTCCGCCGTGGCCGTTAACCCGAACGATGAACGCTACAAGGCGCTGATCGGCAAATTCGTCGAGCTGCCGCTGGTGGGTCGTCGCATCCCGATCATCGGCGACGACTACTGCGACCCTGAATTCGGCACCGGCTGCGTGAAGATCACCCCGGCCCACGATTTCAACGACTATGAAGTCGGCAAGCGCCACAACCTGCCGCTGCTGAACATCTTCGACAAGAACGCCGAAGTGCTGCCGGCCGCCCAGGTGTTCAACCTGGACGGCACGCTGAACGAAAGCATCGACGGCAAGATCCCGGCCGAGTTCGCCGGTCTCAACCGCTTCCAGGCGCGCAAGGAAATCGTCGCTGCGTTCGACGCCGCCGGCCTGCTGGTCAGCGTCGACGACCACGCCCTGAAAGTGCCGAAAGGCGACCGCTCCGGCACCATCATCGAGCCGTGGCTGACCGACCAGTGGTACGTCTCCACCAAGCCGCTGGCCGAGCCGGCCATTGCCGCCGTGGAAGACGGCCGCATCGCCTTCGTGCCAAAACAGTACGAAAACATGTACTTCTCCTGGATGCGCGATATCCAGGACTGGTGCATCAGCCGCCAGTTGTGGTGGGGCCACCGCATCCCGGCCTGGTACGACGAGTCGGGCAAGGTCTATGTAGGCCGCGACGAAGCCGAGGTGCGCGCCAAGCACAGCCTCGGGCCTGATGTCGCCCTGCAACAGGACAACGACGTCCTCGACACCTGGTTCAGTTCGGGCCTGTGGACCTTCTCCACCCTGGGCTGGCCGGAGCAGACCGAATTCCTCAAGACCTTCCACCCGACCGACGTGCTGGTGACCGGTTTCGACATCATTTTCTTCTGGGTCGCCCGGATGATCATGCTCACCATGCACCTGGTGAAGAACGAAGACGGCACGCCGCAGGTTCCGTTCAAGACCGTGTACGTCCACGGCCTGGTTCGCGACGGCCAGGGCCAGAAGATGTCCAAGTCCAAGGGCAACGTCCTTGACCCGCTGGACATCATTGATGGCATCGAGCTCGAAGCCCTGGTGCAGAAACGCACCACCGGCATGATGCAGCCGCAACTGGCGAAGAAGATCGAGAAGCAGACCCGCCAGGAGTTCGCCGACGGCATCGCCAGCTACGGCACCGACGCCCTGCGCTTCACCTTCTGCTCGCTGGCGTCCACCGGCCGCGACATCAAGTTCGACATGGGCCGTGTCGAAGGCTATCGCAACTTCTGCAACAAGATCTGGAACGCCGCGCGCTACGTGCTGGACAAGGGCGAAGACTGCGGTCAGAACGGCGAAGCCTACGAGCTGTCGCTGGCCGATCGCTGGATCATCTCCCAACTGCAGCGCACCGAAGCCGAAGTGACCCGCCAACTGGATCAGTTCCGCTTCGACCTGGCGGCCCAGGCGCTGTACGAGTTCATCTGGAACCAGTACTGCGACTGGTACCTGGAATTGTCCAAGCCGGTACTGTGGGACGAAAACGCGCCGGTCGAGCGCCAGCGCGGCACCCGCCGCACCCTGGTGCGCGTACTGGAAGTGGCGCTGCGCCTGGCCCACCCGTTCATGCCGTTCATCACCGAAGAAATCTGGCAGCGCCTGGCGCCGCTGGCCGGGGCCGAAGGCAAGACCATCATGCTGCAGCCTTGGCCGGTGGCCAATGAAGCACGCATCGACCAGGCCGCCGAAGACGACATCGAATGGCTCAAGGGCCTGATGCTCGGCACCCGTAACATCCGTGCCGAAATGAACATCGGCCCGGGCAAGCCACTGGCGTTGTTCCTGAAGAACGTCAACGCCGAAGACCAGCGTCGCCTGAGCGAAAACGAGACCCTGCTGAAGAAGTTGGCCAAACTCGAATCGATCACCGTGCTGAAGGCCGGCGACGAAGCACCGCTGTCCGCCACCGCCCTGGTCGGCGAGATGGAAGTGCTGGTGCCGATGGCCGGGCTGATCGACAAGGGCGCCGAACTGGCGCGCCTGGACAAGGAAATCCAGCGTCTGCAAGGCGAAGTCCAGCGGGTCGGCGGCAAGCTGTCCAACGCCGCCTTCGTCGACAAGGCCCCGGCCGAAGTCATCGACAAGGAACGCGCCAAACTGGCCGAGGCCGAACAGGCCCTGGGCAAGCTGGCCGAGCAGCACGCACGGATTTCCAGCCTGTAACGGCGATCCGAGCGGTAAAAAAGGGAGCTCTGCAAGGGGGCTCCCTTTTTTGTGCCCGGCCGACAGGCTTGGCACTTCTGTAGGAGCGCAGCTTGCTGGCGATAAAGGAAAACGCGGTGTGCCTGGGATAACGCTTCGCGGGCAAGCCTCGCTCCTACAGAAGCCACGCGGCTTGGGCAGATATGGGACAATGCGCGCCACCTTGAGCCATACCCGAACCGATTTCGCCCATGACTGCCCCCCGCCCTCCCAAAGCTTCGCGCACCAAGCCTCAACCTGCAGCTCCGGCCAAGGCCGTCGCGCCACGGGAAAAGGCCAGCCTGCACCCGCGCAATCGCCATCAAGGCCGCTATGACTTTCCCCAGTTGATCAAGAGCACCCCGGAGCTGGGGGCTTTCGTGATCATCAATCCTTATGGCAAGGAGAGCATCGACTTCGCCAACCCGGCGGCGGTGCGGGTGTTCAACCGGGCATTGCTCAAGGCGTTCTACGGCATCGCCCATTGGGATATTCCGACCGACTTCCTCTGCCCTCCGGTCCCCGGTCGTGCCGACTATGTGCATTTCCTGGCCGACCTGCTGGCCGAGCGTAACGAAGGCGTAATTCCCCGCGGCGCAGCGGTGCGGGTGCTGGACATCGGGGTCGGCGCCAACTGCATCTACCCACTGATCGGCCACTGCGATTACCGCTGGCAATTTCTCGGTTCCGACATCGACACCACGGCCCTCGCCGCCGCCAAGGCGATCGTCCAGGCCAACGGCCTGAACAAGGCCATCGGCCTGCGCCAGCAGACCAACCGCAAACAGATCCTGCTGGGGCTGCTGGAGAACGACGAACGCTTCGACCTGACCCTGTGCAATCCGCCCTTCCATGCCTCCCTGGAAGAAGCCACGCGCGGTAGCCAGCGCAAATGGCGAGCACTGGGCAAGGCCGATCCCAAGCGCAAGCTGCCGGTACTGAACTTTGGCGGCCAGGCGGCGGAGTTGTGGTGCGAAGGTGGCGAAGCGCGCTTCGTGACCCAGTTGATCGGCGAAAGCGCCCAGGTGGCGCAACAGGTGCTGTGGTTCAGCACCCTGGTGTCGAAAGCCTCGAACCTGCCGGCGATTCAGGCCGCGCTGAAAAAAGCTGGAGCCCTGGAGAGCCAGGTGGTGGAAATGTCACAGGGACAGAAACAGAGCCGCTTCGTCGCCTGGACCTTCAAGGACAAGGCACAGCAACAGGCCTGGCGCCAGGAGCGTTGGGTTCAAAAGGGATAGATACGAGGGGCAAAACGGCGATTTACCTTGCGTAAATCGTTGCGGCCTTAGAGCCTGAAAACCGTGCCCGGAAGCGTTCCGAGGCACGGTCTTACTGCAGTCTTACTTGTTGATCGAGTCGGTCAGGCCTTTAGCCACAACCAGCTTGATAACTTTCTTGGCAGCGATTTCGATGGCAGCGCCAGTCGATGGGTTACGGCCAGTACGGGCAGGACGCTCGGTCACTTTCAGTTTGCCGATACCTGGCAGAGTGATTTCGCCGCCATTTTCCAATTGATCAGCAACGATCTGGGCCAGTTGGTCCAGAGCGTTACGCGCGGTGGTTTTCGGCGCGTCGATAGCTTCAGCGATATCAGCGATCAGTTGGTCTTTAGTAATAGCCATTGTGGTGTTCCTTCCCTATCAAATTCATTTGGATTGCAGAGTGCAGTGTCAGCCATCGAGCCAGATCTTGTGGATCTGGCACCCCGGTCACAACCACGAAAGATCGGGGTTATAGATACCGAAATCAGGGTTTGGTTCGACCTGACAAATGCTGAATGCACGCTTAACGCCGAGACATCGCGTAAGACGGGGCAAAACTAGCACAGAGACGGGGAAATATCCGCCTCTACCTAGCCATTTGGTCAGCTTTATTGCTCTAAATCCGTAAAAAAATGCATAAGCTTGACCCAGGCCGCCTTCCACACCCTTCAAACAGCGCCAAAACCAGCGGGTGCGGTACACTGGGCACTTTTTCGGGGAGTCACGCCCTCTCCCGCCAACCAGCCGAGAAGCCCATGCCGATCCGCCATTGCATCGTCCACCTGATCGACAAAAAACCCGACGGCACACCCGCAGTTCTGCACGCCCGCGATTCCGAACTGGCTGAATCCGCGGCCATCGAGAACATGCTCGCCGATCTCAACGAAAGCTATAACGCCAAACAGGGCAAAGCCTGGGGTCTGTTCCACCCGGAGTCCGGCGCGTTTCCCTTCAGCGGCTGGCTGAAGGAATACCTCGATGGCGGCCAGGACTTCACCGCCTTCAGCCGCGTCGCGGTCGAGCACCTGCAAAAGCTGATGGAAGAATCCAACCTGTCGGTCGGCGGCCACGTGCTGTTCGCCCACTACCAGCAAGGCATGACCGACTACCTGGCCATCGCCCTGCTGCACCACAGCGAAGGCGTGGCGGTGACCGACGAGCTGGACGTGACCCCGTCGCGTCACCTGGATCTGGGCCAACTGCACCTGGCCGCGCGGATCAACGTCTCCGAGTGGCAGAACAACAAACAGTCGAAACAGTACATCTCGTTCATCAAGGGCAAGAACGGCAAGAAAGTCTCGGAGTACTTCCGCGACTTCATCGGCTGCCAGGAAGGCGTCGACGGCCCGGGCGAGACCCGTACCCTGCTCAAGGCGTTCAGCGACTTCGTCGAAAGCGAAGACCTGCCGGAAGAGTCCGCCCGGGAAAAGACCAAGGCCCTGGTGGACTACGCCAGCAGCCAGGCCAAGCTCGGCGAACCCGTGGGCCTGGAAGAACTCTCGGAGCTGATCGACGAGGACCGCCCCAAGGCGTTCTACGATCACATCCGCAACAAGGACTACGGCCTGTCGCCGGAAATCCCGGCGGATAAACGCACCCTCAACCAGTTCCGCCGCTTCACCGGCCGCGCCGAAGGCCTGTCCATCAGCTTCGAGGCGCACCTGCTGGGCTCGAAGATCGAGTATGACGAAGAAGCCGGGACCCTGATCATCAAGGGCCTGCCGACCCAACTGACCGATCAGCTCAAGCGCCGCAACTGATGCTGCAGGGCGTGCTGAAGAAATTCCTGCTGATCCTGCTGGTGGTCGTGGCGTACCAGAACTGGGGCAAGATCGAGCACCTGTTCAACCCCTCGCAGGCCGCCTCGGAGCAGGTCCGGGCCAATGCCCGGGTGGTGCTCTACGCCACCGACTGGTGCGGCTACTGCAAGGCCACCCGGCGCTTTCTCGATCAGAAGGGCATTGCCTTTCGCGAGTTCGATATCGAGAAGGATGCCGAGGCACGCAAGGCCTATACCGAGCTGGGAGGCGCCGGAATTCCGATCCTGGATGTCAATGGCACCTTGATCCGTACCTATGACCCCGACGGGATCATGGCGGCGTTGCAACGTTAAACGCATCGCGAACAAGCTCGTTCCTACAAGGGGTCGAACACCCTCTGTCGGAACGAGCTTGCGCGCGATAGCCCTGCCGCCTTACAGCGCCTCAATACGGAACCCGAAACGCGGGAAGTGCACATGCACCAATCCGCCGCGTGGGTCTTCGCGGCGCAGGATCAACTCCTCGCGCCCGGCAAACAGCAACTCCCCTTCCACCGGATCGACGCCATAGTCGGTCGCCGCGATCCGCACCTGCTGGCCAGCCTGGAAACCGTTCGGGTCTATGAAGGCTTCATCCGGCAAGGCTGCCGGTGTAGCCCTGCGCGCCACTTCCAGCGCCTCTTCGGAAGTCATGGCACTCGAAGCACCATGACCGAACCCCAGTACCCGGGCCAGCCACGCCGACACCGCCGGATAGGCGTCCACCAGCGGCGCAGTCACCGGCGTGCCCTTGAGAAACCACAGGGGGTGGGCCATGGCAAAGTCGGCAATCGACGGCTCACCGAACAGGAAGTCGCCCTCCTCACGTTGCAACTGCTGCTCCAGGCGCGCCATGAGCGTCGGCCATTGATGCTTGGCCAACTCCAGCGGCACACGGGTAGAACTGCCGCCGCTGAACAGCCCGGCGCGGTCGGTCATGAAGGCCTTGACCGCTTCCGGCGGCAAATGGCCGAAACGCACGGCCGCCGACTCAGGCTGGAATACCAGGCTCACCGTATGCTGGAACACCACCGAATCGGCCCAGGCCGCGAAGGTCGCGCTGACCATTTCCCGGCCTTCGGGAAACAGTGCCGGCGAGGCCTTTTCCTGCTCCAGCCGCCGGGCGATCAGCGCCGTGTCGCAATAGATATCGGCACCGACCTGCAACACCGGGGTCTTGCGATAACCACCCGTCAGCGCGGTGAGATCGGGTTTGGGCATCACCGGCGAGATCTTCACCGAGCGCCAGGACAAGCCCTTGAAGCCTAGCAACAGGCGGGCTTTTTCCGCGAAAGGCGAGGTCGGGTAATGATGCAGAATCAACTCTGACATGCTGGGGTCCACCGGATAAGTAGGAAGAACCAGCTTAGCGTGCAAACGCCTGGCAGCCCACCGCTCTGCCTGATGGCAACGTATCAGTCAGTTTGATAAGCCACGACGGCCGAGGCCACCAGGCACTCCTTGGCGCTTTTCCTAAGTTTCTTGATCAGCCGTTCCTGGCGCAGGGCTTCGCTCTTGTCGCGACAAGCTTCGGTGTAGACCAGCGCGACGGCCGGGCTGGAGAGGAAGAAGCGTGCGCCCTTGCCGCTCTGGTGCTTGGCGAAACGCTTGACCGGGTCGTCGCTGATGCCGCAATACAGGGCGCCGTTGGCGGCGCGCACCAGGTAGA